>JANMDK010000369.1:0-11507 GCA_031376265.1 Pseudomonadota bacterium | reverse complement strand
ATGGCCGATGGCCGCGGCTTCATCCAGGGTCCCGCCGGGCTTCAGGGTCACGAAGCCCACCGGCTTGAGGGTCTCGCCCTGGCTGATGCCGACGACCTGGCAACCGTCGACGCCGTCGATTTCCTGCACCACGCCCTCGATCTCCAGCGGGCTCACGAGGAAGCCGCCGAGCCGCAGCGCATCGCCCATGCGCGCGAGGTAGACGAATCGCCCGTCGGCCTGGGTATGGCCAAGGTCGCCGGAGCGGTACCAGCCGTCGGGGGAGAGCGCCGAGTCCGTTGCCTCGGTGTTGCCGAAGTATTCGACCATCCGGCTCCCGGGGGCGAGGAACTCGAGCTCGCCGGACTCGCCATGCGGCAGCACCTTGCCGGTCTCGGGGTCGCAAGCGCGGACCCGGGCGCGCGCGTTGACCGGCCGGCCGCCGGCGAGCGTGCGCTCGTCAATCGCGGCTTTTTCGTGCTGCCGCGCGAAGAGCGCCTGGATTTCGCTGATCCCGTACAGGCCGACCAGCTTGAGCCCGCGCGCGTCGGCGCAAGAAACGATGTCGTCCATGGCCGGGTTGAACGCGGCGTATCCGGCGAACGAGACATTCGGCAGGATTGGCGAGCGTGTGTTCTGCGCCAGCAATTGCGAAATCGCATCGTCGGTGGCGTTGAAATGCGTGACGTCGTGCTTCTCCATTTGCGCCAATGCCTCGGCCGCGTCCCAAGATGGCAGCATGACCAGCGGGCGCCCGGCAGCGATGGCCGCGAGCGCATTGCAGGCGCCAAACACGCCGCAGAGGGGCGGCGCGAGGAAGCTCACGCTCCCGGCGTGAAGGCCGAAGCCGCGCACGACGTCGAAGGCATGCCCGATCAGCGTTTTCTGGTCGTGCAATACGAATTTCGGCGCCTTGGTCGTGCCGGAGGTCGTGAAGATCGCGCAGCCCGCGTCCGGATGCGCCACCGAGGAGGCGATCGGCGCCCCGGCGGCCAGCGAGGCATATGCAACCGCCGGCTTGCCGATGACTTCCGCCGGCACTGGTTCGCCTTCCTCCGCATACACGACGATGCGCGCAAGTTGCGAGAGCGCCCCTGGCGGGCACGCCGCGAGGATGCCGGCAAAATCCGCGCGCTTGAAGCCGGGCCAATACACCAGCACCTTGCACCCGGAGCGCCCTACGATGTCCGCCAGCTCGTGGCTGCGGAAGCGCGTGTTGACCGCCACAGCGATTGCGCCCAGCTCGGCGCAGGCGAAAAAAGTGGCCAGCCACGCCGGCACGTTTGGCAGCCAGAGCGCGACGCGGTCACCGGCCGAGACGCCGAGCCCGGCGAGTCCCGCCGCCACGCGACGGCTCTCTTCCTGCAATTGCGCGTAGGTCACCGGGCGGTCTCGCTCGATGAGCGCTGGCGTGTCTGCGTCGTGCCGGGCCTCGAGCAACCGGGGAAACGTTGCGGGTTGCGCCATACCTAGAACTCGCGCCGTGCGCTCAGGATGATCGCCAAGCTGCGCGGCAGGGCCGGCTCGAAAAAGCGCCGGTTGCCCTCCGCGACAATGACCGAGCCGATGTACTTTTTGTCGGCGAGGTTGTCGATGCGCAGGTATTCGGCAACCTGCCAGCCGGGTCCCTTTTGCTCGAACCCGAAGCGCAGGTTCATGACGGTGTAGCCCTCGGCTGCGTCGCTGTTGGCGTCGTCAACGAATACCTTGGCATTGCGCCGGGCCTCGAACGCGCTCGAGAAGCCGAGCGATGGGTAGCGCCAGCGCAGTTCGCCGAAGAGCGTGGAGCCCGGGACGCCCGGCAGCTTGCTCCCTGCCGCGACCGGGCCGCCGCTGGTGAAAGGATCGACGTACCGCGCATTCAGGAGCGTCCATGCGACGAGCGCGTCGAAGTTTGCCGGCAGCACCGCCTGCCACGAGGCTTCCCAGCCGCTGCGCCGCGTGCGCGAAGCGTTCTTGAAAGTGCTGCGGCCGCCGACGTTGGTGTCGACGACGATCTCGTCCTCGGTCTCGGTGTCGAAGTAGGCGAGGGACACCTTGTGGTCATCGAGCAAGCGCCCCTTGAGGCCGATTTCCCTGGTCAGCGAGCGCGAGGGCTTGAGCGCGAAATTCAGGCCGCTGCCCCCGGTCCGGTACGCGAGCTCGACAAAGGTCGGCGTCTCGAAGCCGCGCCCCGCGCTTGCATACAGGTTGAGCTCGGGCTGCAGCCGGTACGACAGGCCCATCACTGGGCTCGTATTGGTGAATTTCGTGGCGCCGCTGTCGTCCGGGTTGCCCGCGGCAATGAAGAAGTCGCGGGCGTTGAAAGAAACGCGGGTATTGCGCAGGCCGGCGCTCGCCGCCCAGCGCTCGGTGAGCCGCCAGTCGGCCTGCGCGAACAGGTTGCGGCTGGTGACGGTGTCGTCCTCGTCACGCTTGAGCGCGCCCATGATGCCGTTGTTGTTGAGGAATCCCTTGCGGCGCTGCTGCATCTGCTCGTGCTCGTAGCCGGCGGTCATGTTGAACGGGCGGCCGGCGAGGGTGTTCTCGTGCAGCCAGATCAGGTTCAGGCCGCCGAACGAGGTGTCGAGGTCCACCACGCCGCCGGCTGACGTGGCCGCCGCCTGTGCCGCGAGCGGCACCGCGAGGAACTGGCGCACGGTGCGCTCGCCCATGAAGACGCTCGCTTTCACCGTGTGGTTGCTCGAGAGGCGCTGCTCGATCGTGACGCCGCTTTGCGTTTGCCGGATGCTCTTGGACGTGTTGAACGTGGTGGCCGCCGGATCGGCCTGGCGGCGATCGGCTGCGACCTGCGCGCGAGTGAGCCCGAGCGGATCCTGGGTCTCGGGTTGCGCAATCGTATTGAGGACGACCGTGACGCGCGTGTCCTCGCCCGCCTGCCACTTGAGCTTGGCGTTGCCTTGCTGGCGGTTCACCGAGGAGTGCGCTCGCCAGCCATCCGTATGGAAGCGCGACCAGTCGGCGTTGTAGTTGACCGCGCCGGCGGTCCCGCCGAACTTCAGGCCTAGCCGGTTCGTGCCCCAAGGGCCCAGCAGCACTTCCGCGGTGCCGGCCGGGATCTTCGGGCCGTCTTCGCTGAAGATCTGCACCACGCCGCCGGCACTGTTGCCGTAGAGGCTGGCAAAGGGGCCGCGCATGACCTCGACGCGCTGCGCCGAGAAGAGGTCGAAATTTGCGGCCTGCCCGGCGCCGTCGGGCATCGTGGCCGGGATGCCGTCTGCATAGAGCCGGACGCCGCGGATGCCGAAGGTGGAGCGCGCGCCGAATCCGCGGATCGACAACTGCAGGTCCTGCGCATAATTGTTGCGGTTCTGGATCACGAGGCCGGGCACGCGGCCCATCGCCTCCGACAGGTTCACCTTGGGCTGGCCTTCGCGCAGCGCCTCGCCGCCGACCGCATCGATCGACACCGGCACGTCGAAGCTCTTGCGCTCGCTGCGCGTGGCCGAGACCACGACGCCGTCGACGTCCTGCGCGGCCGCTGGCCATGCGGCCAGCAGCGCGATGCATGCGGCGAGCGGCGCGCTAGCGGAGCTGCGCCAGGAAATGGGCGAGGGCTTTGATGTCGGCATTGGAAACGCCGTGAAGCGTGGCGGCCATGATCGTGTCGGTGCCCGGCGGCGGCTTGTCGCGCAGCGCGACCATGCGGGCATCGAGGAACTCCTCGCGCTGGGCCGCCAGGCGCGGCATCTGCTCGCGTCCGCGGAAAGTCTTGTCGTGGCAGGAGGCGCAGCGCAGCTTTCCCGCGAGGTCGCGCCCGCGGGCCACGAGCGCCTTGTCGGGTGTGCCGGAGGCCGCGCGCACTGGCTGTGCGGTGAAGTGCTTTGCGATTGCGATGATCTCGATGTCGGTCTTGCCCTTCATGAGCGCCTGCATAACCGAGTTGCCGCGCAAGCCTTCGCGCGTGAGCACCAGCGTATTCTCGAGATAGATGCGCGGCTGGCCGGCGATCGACGGGATTCCCTGCGTCGGCGAATTCCCGTCAGGCCCATGGCAACCCGCGCAGGCCTGAACCAGCGCGGTCGGGGCAGGTGCCTGCGCGCCTGCGCCGGGCGCAAAAAAGGCGATGAGCATCGCTGCCCATCGCCTTGTCGTCGGCGATACCGACACCAACTACTTCTTGGCCGGGGCGCCCGCGTAGCTGACGCGGTAGATCGCGCCGAGTTGCTCGTCGGACACCAGGATCGCGCCGTCGGGCATCTGCATGATGTACGCCGGCCGGCCGAGGAACTTGTTCTCCTTGGCGTCGAGGAAGCCGGTGAGGAAGGGCGTCATCTTCACGCTCTTGCCGTCGGCGCTCGGCACCGCATGGACCACGTCGTAGCCGAACTTCTTGGTGCGGTTCCACGAGCCCTTGCGCGCGATGAACATCGTGTTGTTGTACGCGGCGGGAAACATGTCGCCGGTGTAGAACTTGACGCCCATTACGGCGGCGTGCGGCCCCATCAGCGCCACCGGCTTGGTGACGTCCTTACAGGCGTCGGCTTTCTTGATGTCCGGGTCGACCGTGCCCGCGGCGTGGCAATACGGGTAGCCGTAGTTGAGCCCGGTCTTGGCCATGCGGTTGAGCTCGTCCTGCGGGCCGTCGTCGCCGGCCCAGTCGCGCCCGTGGTCGGTGAACCAGAGCTCGCCGGTCTTCGGGTGCCAGTCGAACCCCTGCGTGTTGCGCACGCCCGTGGCGACGACTTCCATGTTGGAGCCGTCCGGGTCGTAGCGGCGGATCTGGGCGTATTCCTTGGCCGGCTCGCAGATGTTGCACGGCGCGCCGAACGGCACGTAGAGCTTCTTGTCCGGGCCGAAGGCGAGATACTTCCAGTTATGGTGCTGCTCCGGCGGCAGGTTGAACTTGGCAGTCAGGTCCACCGGCTGCACGTTGGCGTTTTCCTCGATGTTGTCGAAGCGCAGCGCCTTGTCGATGGCCATGACATACAACGTGCTCCCCTGCATGGCGACACCCGAAGGCTGGGTGAGCTTGTCGATCACGATGCGGCTGGTGCGCTTGTCGCCGGCGTCGGTGACTTCGTACACCCGGCCGAGGCCGCGGGTGCCGATGTAGATCTTGCCCTTGTCGCCGCGGACCATGGCGCGCGCGCCGGGCATGCCGCTCGCCCATACCTCGAGCTTGAAGCCCTTGGGCACCTTGAGCTTGTCGATCGGGATTTCGCTGACGGGGGTCTCGGTGTTCTTGCCGGGGTTCGGCGCGAGCGTGGAATCCTTGTACTTGTCGCCCATGCCTTGCTTCCATGCAGGCGGCGCGGCCGCCTGTGAAAATGCGACTGACGAAAAAGCAAGCGAGCATGTTGCGGCGATCGCCGCGATTTTTAGATTCATTAGTCTTCTCCCGGTGGTGATGCGAATCGTCTGCGCGGGACGTCGATGCGGCCTTTGCGCGTACAACGGCGCCGATTGTAGTCCTTTGCCCATGGCGCGCAAGCGCGCAGCGCAGCGTGAACTGGTTCATTGTGCCGGCCATTCGATGCCGATATGATTCGCGTCTGTTTTCGAGATGCGTGACGCGGCGGAGGGCGGATGGCGAATGTAAGCAAGGCGGACCTGACCGATGCCGTGGCAAGGGCAGCGTCGATCAGCAAGACCGCCGCCGCCGAAGCGGTCAATGCGTTGTTCGACACCGTGGTCGCCGGCGTGGCCAAAGGCAACCGCGTCACCGTCGTCGGATTTGGCACTTTCCTCGCGCGCAAGCGCCAGGCGCGCGCCGGCCGCAGTCCTGCCAACGGCAAGGAAATCAAGATTCCCGCCAAGACCTGCCCGGCTTTCACGCCGGGCCAGGCGTTCAAGGATGCGGTGGACGGAAGCAAAGCGGGCAGCTCCCAGTTCGCCCGCAAACGTTAGCTTTTGCTTTAGGGAGCGTTGCCAAGTCCAAAAGGATTCGGCAGAATCCTTCGGGTCATCCGATCCGTTGAGGTTTCCAGCAAAAATCCGGCCATGGACAGTCCGCTGATTCTTTCGCTCGATTTGCACGGCGTGCCGCATCGCTGGATCAGCTGGCAGCAGGCCTGCTTTTATTACGCCAAGAACCTGGTGGCCTGGACGATGGGCGATCGCACCTTCACGTTCAACGGCGGAATCTCGCGCACGACCGGCGAGCGTTCCAGCATCACGGCCCATTCGATCATCGCGATCAAGGGCAAGGCCATGGCGAGGAAGGGCTTTAACCACATCCCGCCGCTGAACAACCGCGAGTTGTTCCGCCGAGACCGCCAGATCTGCGCCTATTGCGGCGGCGACTTCCATTACTTCAGGCTGACCCGGGACCACATCACGCCCCTGTCGCGCGGCGGCCGGGATACCTGGATGAACGTGGTCACCGCCTGCCGGCATTGCAACGGCCTCAAACGCAACCGCACGCCTGAAGAAGCGGGCACCGAGCTCCTCTACGCGCCCTATGTGCCGAACAAGGCGGAGTACCTGATCCTCACCAATCGCCGAATCTTCGCCGACCAGATGGAATTCCTGAAGCAGCATGTCTCGGCGCATAGCAGGTTGGTGCTGGCGCCCCAACCTGCGTAGCAGACTCGGAACAGGGGCCTCCAAAAAGGTGTCCCCCGTACCCCCTTTCTCCTCAGAGAAACCCCGTGCCGGATTTTTGGCGCAATAGCGGTTTCCATTTGTTGAGGCGGGACGAGCGGGGGTGGCTCGGGGTCTCGGACGATTTCCTGCGCGCGTATTACCTGCGGCCCGAAGTGCACCCGGTCGAGGAGTCGGGCGATGCGGAGCTTGCACTGCATGCCTCCCTCATGGCCGAGCCGCGCCGCAGCGTCGAAGACGACGAGCTGAACTCGGTCGAAGACGAGGACGCGCGCGACAACTACCGCGTGGTCCTGCGCTTTCGGGACCGGCTCGTTGCGGCCGGCACGATTGAAGGCGCGTACCTCGCGCTATTCAAGTCCGGCAGCGTCGACATCCCGCCGCTTTTCATCGAACAGATGACGCATGTGATCCTGCGAAGCGCGTTGGACGGAACCGAAGATCCCTTGCGCCTTCGCGCCGCCGAGCTTTTTTTTCGCGACCAGAAGCTCAACCTGCAGGACAGCACGATCCTCCTTGCGGACCTGGAGACGGTCGAGATGCATGCTGCGGGCAACGCGTACGGCAGCATCGGCCGGCTGATCGTCGAGGCGCAGACGAACCTCAAGAGCGTCGAGCTCGATGTGCTCGATAAGGACAATGCCGCGATCTATTGGCAGCGCGAGTCGAAGCACGACACGGTGATCAGCATCAACAACGGTCGCGCCGCGCTCGAGGGATTTTGCCGCGTCATCGAGGCGTGGATCGACCACTTCCACGGCATCCGGGTAAAGGTAAAGCCGATGTCGCGGGTCGACGAGCCGCGATGGGCCTGGCACATCGGCCTCGATGCGGCGGCCACCGGCATCCTCAACGACCTCTACGGAGGCGTGGAAGTGGACCATGGCCGCATGCGCAGGCTGCTGTCGCTCTTCCGCATGGATTTCACAAATGCGTCCGACATGCGGCCGGACATCGCGGGGCGGCCGGTCTACCTGGCGCTTGCAGCCAACGACGACGACATAGTGCGCATGAAGCCGCAGAACCTGCTGGTGAACCTGCCGCTCGCCAAGGCCTCATGAGCAAGCGTCCATGAGCGAACCCGGCCTCCTCATCAAGCCGGAATTCTGGCAGAAGGCCAAGCGCGAGCTGGTGCGCGGCGACCCGGTCATGGCGAAGATCATCCGCGCCTATCCGCGCGTTTCGCTGCAGCGGCGCGGCGAGCCGTTCTTCACCCTGGCGCGCTCGATCGTCGGCCAGCAGATTTCGGTAAAGGCCGCGCAAAGCATCTGGAATCGCGTCGCTGCGCTCGCGCCCGAGATGCAGCCGGAACAGATCCTTGCGCTGTCGCGGAGAAAGCAACGTCTCAAGAAGGCGGGGCTCTCCGATCGCAAGGTCGAATACATCGTCGACCTCGCGCGGCATTTCACTGACGGCACGATCCATCCGCACCGCTGGGGCGACATGGGCGATGAAGACGTCATCGAAGAACTCATCCAGGTGCGCGGCATCGGCCGCTGGACCGCGGAAATGTTTTTGATGTTCAACTTGCTGCGGCCGGATGTTTTCCCGGTCGCCGACCTCGGCCTGCAGAAAGCGGTGCACCTTCACTATTACAACGACGAGAAAATCCCGCTCGATCGGCTGCGCGAGCACGGCGAGGCGTGGCGCCCCTGGCGCTCGGTGGCCACCTGGTATTTGTGGCGGAGTTTGGATCCGGTGCCGGTGGAGTATTAGGGGGAGGAGGGGGGAGCAGAGGTTCGGAGTGCGGTCCTGTGTTTTGCATTTATATATCTCGTGCTTTTGCGCATTCGATGCGTTGCGCGTACGCGCAACCACTTGAATGCGCAAAAGCACGAGACATGAGGTTTAAGTGACCGCCACACCATTTAGGCGACGTTCACCGTTTAATCAACCGCACACACAGCCAGCCTTCGCCGGGCTCCGCTCATGTCCATAGCGTAAAATCCCCCCATGCCGCCGCCCGCCAGCAAGACGACGTTCCTGGAATTCGAGCAGCCGATCGCGGAGCTCGAGACGCGCATCGAGGAGCTGCGCTTCGTGCAGGACGATTCGGCCGTCGACATCTCCGAAGAGATCGCGCGCCTGCAGAAAAAGAGCCAGATGCTCACCAAGGACATCTACGCGAAGCTCACGCCCTGGCAGGTCGCGCAGGTGGCGCGCCACCCGCAGCGGCCGTACACGCTCGACTACGTCGGCATGCTGTTCACCGGGTTCGAGGAGCTGCATGGCGACCGCCTGTTTGCCGACGACCAGTCGATCGTCGGCGGCCTTGCGCGCTTCAACGGCGAGTCGTGCATGGTGATCGGCCACCAGAAGGGCCGCGACACCAAGGAAAAGATCGCGCGCAATTTCGGCATGCCCAAGCCCGAGGGTTACCGCAAGGCGCTGCGCCTCATGAAGCAGTAGGAGAAATTCAAGATGCCGGTCTACACCTTCGTCGACACGCCCGGCGCGTATCCGGGCATCGATGCGGAGGAGCGAGGCCAGTCGGAAGCCATCGGCCGCAATCTCTATGCAATGGCTTCGCTTCGCGTGCCGCTGATCTGCACGGTGATCGGCGAGGGCGGCTCGGGCGGAGCGCTCGCCATCGCGGTGGGCGACATCACGATCATGCTGCAGTACTCGACCTACTCGGTGATCTCGCCCGAGGGTTGCGCGTCGATCCTCTGGAAGAGCGCCGAGATGGCGCCCGAGGCCGCCGAAACGCTCGGGATCACCGCGAGCCGCCTCAAGACGCTCGGCGTGGTCGACAAGATCGTCAACGAGCCGCTCGGCGGCGCGCACCGCGATCCGGAGGCCGCGGCCCAGTCGCTGCGCAAGACGCTGGCCGAGGCGCTCAAGCAGCTCCAGGCGAAGAAGCCCGCCCTCCTGGTCGAAGAGCGCCTCGAGCGCCTCATGGGCTATGGCAAGTTCAAGGAAACCGCAGCGAAGTAAGGCCAGGGCAGGTCCGGCGCCGCTCACCATCGATCGGGCGCTTCGGGCCGCTTTGCAGCGAATCGCCGCGCGTAAATCCAAAATCTGCATTGCGCTTTCCGGGGGTGTCGACTCGGTCGTGCTGGCGCATGCGATGGCTTCTGTTGCAAAGGACTGCTCGCTTTCGCTCTCGGCACTGCATGTGAATCATGGCCTGAGTCCGAGCGCCTACACCTGGGAGAGGCATTGCCGCACCCTTTGCCGGCGGCTGCGAATCCCGCTGACGGTCAAGCGCGTCAAGGTCACCGGCAGGAAAGCGCAGGGACCCGAATCGGCGGCACGTGCGGCGCGCTATGACGCGCTGTCGACGGCGCGCGTCGATTTCGTCGCGCTGGCGCACCAGATCGACGACCAGGCAGAGACGGTGCTGTTGAACCTGCTGCGCGGCACCGGCGTGCGGGGCGCTGCCGCGATGCCCGAGCTCGGGAAGCTTCCGACCCTTGATGAAACTGCGGCAAACGAAGACGCGCCGCGCGCATTTCGGCCGCTGCTACCGGTCACGCGCGAGGCGATCGTGGCTTACGCAATTGCCCATCGCCTGCATTGGGACGAGGACGAGAGCAATGCGGACGAGGGGTTGTCGCGCAATTGGGTGCGGCGAAGCGTCGCGCCGATGCTCGCCTCGCGCTATCCGCGCTGGCGCGAAAGCCTCGCGAGGGCGGCGGCGCATTTTGGCGAGGCCGACGCAATGCTCGCGGCAAGCACCGCCGAGCGTCTCTCGGTGGAAAAGCTGCGGGCCGCCCCCAAAGCACGCGCCAAGCTCATGCTCAGGGAGTTTCTACGGGCAGGCGGCACGCGCGCACCCGATGCGCGGCAACTCGACGAAATGTTGCGCCAGTTCCTCGATGCCAGTGCCGATTCGCGACTGAGGCTCGAGCACGACGGCAAGGTCCTTCGCCGGTACCGCGACGAGATTGCGCTTGTGCCGCCCGGCGAGGTCGACGGCGAAGTCGTGTTCCATCAATGCCTTGGCGCAGGCCTCGATGCGGCAAAGTTGCGCGCCGAACCCGTTTCGATCCGGCCACGGGAAGGCGGCGAGCGGCTCCAGCTGGCGGCCAACCGGCCGAGCCGCACCCTCAAGAACCTTTTCCAGGAAGCGGGGATCGCCCCGTGGGAGCGGGACCGCGTTCCGCTCGTCTATTGCGGGGAGGCGCTGGTGTGGGTGCCGGGGCTCGGAATCGCGGCCGGATTCAAGGCCGCGAAGGGGCGCGCCGGGCTGCTGCCCGAGTGGCTGCGAGGGCGACAGGAGTTATCGCAAGCCTTTGTTTTTACGAATTTCCCGTCGGCTCATGCTAGAATATTGGGTTTTCTTACCAAGCTTACGGAGCAGCAGAACATGGCAGCAGAACATGGCAATTGAGCGCACGTTTTCCATCGTCAAGCCGGACGCGGTCAAAAAGAATGTCGTCGGGCAGATCGTCGCCCGTTTCGAGGCCGCGGGCCTCAAGGTCATCGGAATGCGCATGAAGCACCTTTCGCGCACTGAGGCCGAGGGCTTTTATGCGGTGCACCGCGAACGTCCCTTCTTCAAGGACCTGGTCGAATTCATGATTTCGGGCCCGGTGGTTTTGCAGGTGCTCGAGGGCGAGAACGCGATCGCCAAGAACCGCGAGCTCATGGGCGCGACGGATCCCAAGAAAGCCGACAAGGGCACGATCCGCGCCGACTTTGCCGACTCGATCGACGCGAATGCGGTGCACGGCTCGGATGCGCCGGACACGGCCAAGGTGGAAATCGGCTATTTCTTTCCCGCGAGCGAGGTCTACGGCCGCTAGGCCGCGGCTTTCCGCCAAATGAGCGCGACAAACCTTCTCGACCTGGATCCCGCGGCGCTGCAGCAGCATTTCGCCGCGCTCGGCGAGAAGCCGTTCCGCGCCACGCAGGTCTTGCGCTGGATCCACCAGCGCGGCGTCGCCGAGTTCAGCGCGATGACTGACGTCGCCAAATCGCTGCGCGAAAAGCTTGCCTTGTCGGCGGTTGTCGAGCCGCCCCAGGTGATAGGCGAC
>JANMDK010000360.1:0-7675 GCA_031376265.1 Pseudomonadota bacterium | reverse complement strand
GTGCGCCAGCCGCTGGGCATGAGCGGCATGCGCCTCGAAGTGAAGGTACACATCGTGACCGGCGCGGTATCGGCCGCGCAGAACATCATGAAGTGCGTGCGGCGCTGCGGGCTCGAGGTGAAGGACCTGATGCTGCAGCCGCTCGCCTCCTCGCGCGCGGTGCTCTCCGAGGACGAGAAGGACCTCGGCGTGTGCCTCGTGGACATCGGCGGCGGCACCACGGACATCGCGATCTTCACGCATGGGGCGATCCGCCACACGGCGGTGATCCCGATCGCCGGCGACCAGATCACCAACGACATCGCCATGGCGCTGCGCACGCCGACGCCGGATGCCGAGACGATCAAGATCCGCCACGGCGTGGCGCTGCGCCAGCTCGCGGACGCGAACGAGATGGTCGAGGTGCCGGGCATCGGCGAAAGGGCGCCGCGAATGATGTCGCGCCAGACGCTCGCCGAGGTCATCGAGCCGCGGGTCGAGGAGCTCTTCTCGCTGGTGCAGAAGGTGCTGCGCGAATCCGGCTTCGAGGAGCTGCTCTCCTCCGGCGTGGTGCTGACCGGCGGCTCGGCAACGATGCAGGGCATGGTCGAGCTAGGCGAAGAGATTTTCCACATGCCCGTGCGCATCGGGCTGCCGGTTTACTCAGGCGGCCTCGCGGACGTGGTGCGCAACCCGCGCTACGCGACGGCGATGGGCCTCTTGCTCGAGGGGGCCTCGCAGATCTCGCAGGGGCACGTGATGCGGCAGGGCGGCTCATTCAAGGCGGTGCTCGCGCGAATGCGCGAGTGGTTCCAGCGCAATTTTTGATTCATCGATTCAAATCGATTCACTTAAGCAGTCAGTTCAACCGGCAAGGAGAAAATAAAATGTTCGAAATCGTAGACAGCCAGGGAAACGGGCCCGTGATCAAGGTGGTGGGCGTTGGCGGCGCAGGCGGGAATGCCGTCAACCACATGATCGGCAAGGGCGTGGAAGGCGTCGAGTTCATCGCCGTGAACACCGATGCGCAGGTGCTGGCACGCAACCAGGCGCGCAACCAGATCCAGATCGGCTCCAGCGGCCTGGGCGCGGGTGCAAAACCCGAGGAGGCGCGCGCGGTCGCCATCGAGGAGCGCGGCCTGATCCAGGAGTCGCTCGAGGGCGCCAACATGGTGTTCATCACCGCGGGCATGGGTGGCGGCACCGGGACGGGCGCGGCGCCGGTGGTTGCCGAGGTCGCGCGCGAGATGGGCATCCTCACGGTCGCGGTCGTGACCAAGCCTTTCTCGTTCGAAGGCACCAAGCGCATGCGGCTTGCGGAAGCAGGCATCGAGGAGCTCGGCCAGCACGTGGACGCGCTCATCGTGATCCTCAACGACAAGCTCGAGGAAGTGCTCGGCGAGGACGTCACGATGGACGAGGCGTTCAAGGCCGCGGACGATGTCCTCAACAATGCCGTCGCCGGCATTTCGGAGATCATCAACCGCGAGGGCCTGGTCAACGTCGACTTCCAGGACGTGCGCACGGTGATGTCCGAGCAGGGCATGGCGATGATGGGCTCGGCGCAGATGGCCGGTGTCGATCGCGCGCGCATTGCGGCGGAGCAGGCGATTGCGAGCCCGCTGCTCGAAGGCGTGACGCTCTCCGGAGCCCGTGGCGTGCTGGTCAACATCACGGCGACGCGCGAGAGCCTCAAGCACGGCGAGGTCAAGGCGGTCATGAACACGGTGCGCAGCTTCGCCGCGGACGACGCGACCATCATCTTCGGGGCGGTCTACGACTCGACGATGGAGGACAACCTGCGCGTCACCGTGGTGGCGACGGGCCTTGGCGCGGCGATGGCCGCACGCCAGACCAAGCCGCAACTGGTCATGACGCAGAAGACCGGCACCGATAACCAGCCGGTCATGGCCGCGGGCTCGGGCGTGGACTATGGGCATCTCGAAATGCCGGCGGTCATGCGCAACAACCGGGCGAGGCAGGCGGAAGCGCTGGCGCAAAGCGGGGTCGACAAGTACGACATCCCCGCCTTCCTGAGGAAGCAGGCCGACTGAGGCGCAATCGCTGAAGTCATCGGAATCCGGTCCTCGACCTTGCCGGGCGGGCCGGATTCCGTTGCCGCTACCCAGTAGGGATGCTGCAGAGCAGCAAATCATTTACAAATGTGCTACACTCTGTTCTGAAACAGGTACTTATAATTCACCCCACCGTTCCAACGACGCCACACTCCCCAACCGATGCTCCGCCAACGCACATTGAAGTCGCTGACCCGCTCCACGGGGGTGGGACTGCACACGGGGCAGAAGATCAGGATGGTGTTGCGGCCGGCCCAGCCGGATACGGGCATCGTCTTTCGCCGCATCGATTTGGATCCGGTCGCCGACATCCGCGCAAGAGCGGAGTCGGTCGGCGAAACGCGCCTTTCGTCGTGCCTCGTCCAAGGCGAGGCGCGCGTCTATACCGTCGAGCACCTGATGTCGGCGCTCTCGGGCCTGGGCATCGACAACGTCTTCGTCGACCTCGACGGGCCGGAAGTCCCGATCATGGACGGCAGCGCCGCGCCCTTCGCTTTCCTCATCCAGTCCGCGGGCATCGAGCAGCAATCGGCCCCGAAGCGCTTTATCCGCATCAAGAAGCGGGTCGAGGTGAAAGACGGCGACAAGTGGGCGCGCCTCGATCCGCATGACGGCTTCAAGCTGTCCTTCTCGATCGTCTTCAACCATCCGGTGATCGAAAAGAGCAACCAGTCGGTCACGGTCGACTTTGCCGAGACTTCCTATCTCAAGGAAATCGCGCGGGCGCGAACCTTCGGGTTCATGCAGGACGTCGAGCAACTCCGCGAGGACGGCCTTGCCCTGGGCGGCGGCCTCGACAACGCGGTCGTGCTGGACGAGTACCGGGTGCTGAATGCCGATGGCCTGCGCTTCAGCGACGAATTCATCCGCCACAAGGTTCTGGACGCCATCGGCGACCTCTACCTCATGGGCAACCCGCTGCTGGGCGCATTCAGTGCGCACAAATCCGGCCACGCATTGAACAACCGGTTGCTGCGCGAGTTGATCGCCAATCCCGATGCATGGGAAAAGGTGAGCTTCGAGCGGGCAGACGAAGCGCCCGCGGGCGTGCGCGGCCTGGCGGGCCTGGCCGCCTAGCGAGGCGGGGCAGGGCGAATGCTAGTCCTGCGCATCTTCGCCCTGCTTGCTGTCGTCGCAGTGGGGGTGCTGGCCCTGTCCTGGGTGCTCACCGGCAATCGAAAGTACCTGCGGATCGCCTTGCGCGTGTTCCAGGTCTCTTTGGCTGCGATCCTGCTCTTCCTCGCCCTGCTTTTCTTCGAGCGGCTGCTCGTCATGGTCTAGCCGATTCCGGTCAGTCCTCGGCGTTCCAGCAGTGTTTTCAATGCCTTACGGAACGGCGAGTCCGGCACCCGGGCATACAGGCCGACAAGCTCCTGCAAGGCTGTTTTGGTAAGCTGGGCTTGCTTCGGCGGTGGGCCGGAAGGCTCGGAAATGGCCGGTTGCACCCTCACCGAAACTGAATTAACCTGCGTCCGCTGTTTCGAGATGTACCCCCCCAGGCTTTCCGATAAGAGCTTAAGTTTGGCTGCAGTCGCGCCATTGGCCGCAAGAAGGGAAAGCCTGCCGTCCTTGTAGTTAGCGACGCGAGCCAGGGGAGCCAGTTCCGGGGGCAGGAAGTCTTTCAGGAGCTTCGACAAAGCCTCGATTTCGCGCGCTTTCTCGACAATGGGCTGGAAATCGCCCTGTGCCGATAGGAAACGGTTGATCTTGAGTGCGGCCATCGTCCCTGCTCGGAGGAGTCCCAGTTGCAGATCATTGTAATCTCTGACCGGTTGGCGAAAGCGAGGACAGTCACCCTCACCACGCGCCACCTGTTCGTTTCCGGCCTGCTGGGCGTCGTCATGCTGGTTAGCCTGACCGTCGGCCTTTACGTAATTACGCTGCGCATCGCCGGCGAAGCCAAGATCCCCTTCCTCAACGAGATCGTCGCCGCCACGCAGCAGGGCGAGACGCTGAAGGCCCGCGAATTCGTGCAGCAGAACCTGAATGCGATGGCGGTCAAGCTCGGCGAAATGCAGGCCCAGCTCACCCGGCTCGATGCGCTCGGGGACAGGCTCTCGACGATCGCCGGCATCAAGCCCCACGAATTCCGCCTCAACGAGGCGCCCGGCCTCGGCGGCGCGCAGCCGGTGAGCTTCACGCCGCAGGACCTTTCGATGCGGGAATTCAACCAGAAGCTGGACGCGCTTTCCCGCCAGATGGAGAACCGCACCGACCTCCTCGGCGTGCTGGAAGCGCAGATGTTCGACCAGGCGGTGAAGAAGAAGCTGCTGCCGACGATCCTGCCGGTGAGCGGGACCTACAACGCATCGAGCTTCGGCGTGCGCATCGACCCCTTCAGCGGCCAGCACACGATGCACGAAGGCATCGACTTCATTGCCGACACCGGCACCACCATCGTTGCCGCCGCCGGCGGGGTGGTGCACTTCGCGGGCTTCCATCCGCAGTACGGCTACATGATCGACGTCGACCACGGCAACGACCTGGTCACCCGTTACGCCCACACCTCGAAGATGTTCGTGAAGGAAGGCGACCTCATCAAGCGCGGGGTCAAGATCGCCGAAGTCGGCTCGACCGGCCGATCGACCGGCTCGCACCTGCATTTCGAGGTCCGTTTCAAGGGCGCGCCGCAGAATCCGGCGCGCTTCCTCTTCGCCGCGAACCCGCAAGTCGTCGCCCGGCGCTAGGCGTTCCACCCCGGTAAGCCGCCGGGGCCCGCGTGCTAAAATCTTGATTTTTTTCGCAACGGCGCCATCTATGCCGTTCCCGTGCGGCGCGCGCCGCAGCCTACCCCGGCCAGCATGATCAACAAGTTCCTCACCAAGATATTCGGCAGCCGCAACCAGCGCCTGCTCAAGCAGTACGGCCGTGTCGTCGATCGCATCAATGGCATGGAGTCCACGGTCAAGGCCCTCTCCAACGAGGCCCTGCGCGCCAAGACGGACGAATTCCGCAAGCGCTTCGCCGATGGCGCTACGCTCGACGAGCTGCTGCCCGAGGCCTTCGCCGTCGTCCGCGAGGCCGGCGTGCGCACGCTCAAAATGCGGCACTTCGACGTCCAGCTCCTCGGCGGCATGGTCCTGCACAACGGCAAGATCGCGGAGATGCGCACGGGCGAAGGCAAGACGCTCATGTCGACGCTGCCGGCCTACCTCAACTCGATCGCCGGCAAGGGCGTCCACATCGTTACGGTCAACGACTACCTCGCGCAGCGCGACGCCGACTGGATGGGCAAGATCTACAGCTTCCTCGGCATCTCGGTGGGCGTGAACCTCGCCAACATGGAGCCCGACAAGAAGCGCGAGGCGTATCGCGCCGACATCACCTACGGCACCAACAACGAGTTCGGCTTCGACTACCTGCGCGACAACATGGCGATGCATGTCGAGGACCGCTACCAGCGAAGCCTCAACTTCGGCATCGTCGACGAAGTCGACTCGATCCTGATCGACGAGGCACGCACGCCGCTGATCATCTCGGGCCAGGCCGAGGACCGCACCGAGCTCTACCACCGCATGAACGAAGTGGCGCCGCTGCTCACCAAGCAGGCGCTGGAGGACGGCGAAGGCGACTTCTGGGTCGACGAGAAGAACCACCAGGTCCTGATGTCGGAGGCCGGCCACGCCCATGCCGAGGAAATCCTCGTGCGCGTGGGCCTGCTGCCGGAGGGTGCGAGCCTCTACGAGCCGACCTTCATCAACCTCGTTCACCACCTCTACGCATCGTTACGAGCGCATCACCTGTTCCATCGCGACCAGCAATACGTCGTGCAAAACGGCGAGGTGATCATCGTCGACGAGTTCACCGGCCGCCTGATGTCCGGCCGCCGCTGGTCCGACGGTTTGCACCAGGCCGTCGAGGCGAAGGAGAATGTGACGATCCAGTCCGAGAACCAGACCCTCGCCTCGATCACGTTCCAGAATTATTTCCGCATGTACTCGCGCCTCTCGGGCATGACCGGCACGGCGGACACCGAGGCCTACGAATTCCAGGAAATCTACGGGCTCGAAACCGTCGTCGTGCCGACGCACCGCCCCATGATCCGCGCCGACCGCCTCGACCAGGTTTTCCGCACCGGCAAGGAAAAGTACGCGGCGATCATCGAGGACATCAAGGACTGCCACGAGCGCGGCCAGCCGGTGCTCGTCGGCACCACGTCGATCGAAAGCTCCGAGCTGCTCGCGGGCATGCTCAAGAAGGAGGGCGACGTCCCGCACCAGGTGCTCAACGCCAAGCAGCATGAGCGCGAAGCCGAGATCATCGCGCAGGCCGGCCGTCCCAAGATGGTCACCATCGCTACCAACATGGCCGGCCGCGGCACCGACATCGTGCTCGGCGGCAACGTCGAAAAGCAGTGCGAGTTCATCGAGGCCGATGCGGCCCTCGACACGGCCGAGAAGGGCAGGCGCGTCGAGAAGATGAAGGGCGAGTGGCAGCAGCTGCACGACCTCGTAATCCGCGAGGGCGGCCTGCACATCATCGGCACCGAGCGGCATGAGTCACGCCGCGTCGACAACCAGTTGCGCGGCCGCTCGGGCCGCCAGGGCGACCCGGGGTCGTCCCGCTTCTACCTGTCGCTCGACGATCCCCTGCTGCGCATTTTTGCCGGTGACCGGATCAACAAGATCATGGTCATGCTCAAGATGCCCGAAGGCGAGGCGATCGAGCACCGCATGGTCACCAACTCGATCGAAAGCGCCCAGCGCAAGGTCGAGGCGCGCAACTTCGACATTCGCAAGCAATTGCTCGAGTACGACGACGTCTCGAACGACCAGCGCCGCACGATCTACCAGCTGCGCAACGAGCTCATGGACTCGACCGACGTGTCCGAGCGCATTTCCGGACTGCGCGAAGGCGTGGTCACCGACCTCTTCCGCACCTATGTGCCGCCGGAGAGCGTCGAGGAGCAATGGGACATCCCGGGGCTGGAGAAGGCACTCGCGGCCGACCTGCAGCTCGACCTGCCGGTCAAGGAATGGCTCGAGAAGGAGCCGGACCTCTCAGACGAGGACGTGCTCGATCGCATCGTGGCCAGGGCGCACGAAGCCTACAAGTCCAAGGTGCCGGCCGGCGCGGAAGAGTCGTTCCACCAGTACGAGCGCTACGTGATGCTGCAGATCCTCGACTCGCACTGGCGCGAGCACCTCGCGGCGCTCGACCACCTGCGCCAGGGCATCCACTTGCGCGGCTATGCGCAGAAGAACCCGAAGCAGGAATACAAGCGCGAGGCTTTCGAGCTGTTCGCGGCGATGCTCGAATCGGTCAAGCTCGAAGTCACCAAGAGCCTCGTCGCGGTGCAGATCAAGTCCGAGACGCCGCTCGAGGTGCCCGATGCCCCGCCGGTGCTCGGGAACGTGAGCTACCAGCACGCCGAGCCGACCGCATCGCTTGGCGCCTCGCCGGAAGAGGCGGCTGCCGAATCGCTGGCGCCGCCGGAGACCGACGACAAAGGCAAGACCTTCGTGCGCTATGGCGAAAAAGTCGGCCGCAACGATCCGTGCCCGTGCGGGTCGGGGAAAAAATACAAGCAGTGTCATGGGAAGCTGGCCTGAGGATTTTGTAGCGACTTCGTATTCGAATTTGACTTCCGCTTTTGAACTACATGATCCAGTGATTTGGTA
>JANMDK010000344.1:0-9517 GCA_031376265.1 Pseudomonadota bacterium | reverse complement strand
GGTGATCGTGGACACGCCGCTGGAGGAGGACGACGAGATGTAGTCGATCCCCTGCGCCTGCGCGATGGCGCCTTCGAGCGGCTGGGTAATGAAACCGGCGATGGTCTGCGCGTCGGCCCCGAAATAGGCGGTCGAAACCGTCACCACGGCGTTCTGGGTGCGCGGATACTGGTTGATCGGCAGCGTGAACACCGAGCGCAGGCCGAGCACGATGATCAGCAGGCTCACCACCATCGCCAGCACCGGCCGGCGGATGAAGAGGTCGGTGAACTTCACTATTTTTCCTGCGGCGTCGGCGCCGGGTTGTTGGCCGGCTGGACCGCGTTGTCCACCACGGCCGGGGAGCCGTTCTTGAGCTTGAGCTGGCCGCTGGTGACCACCTGGTCGCCTTCCTTGATGCCGGTGAGCACCGCGACCTGGTCGCCGCGCGTCGGGCCGGTGGTGACGAAGACCTGCTGGGCGACCAGCGTCCCCGCCGGCAATGGTGCTGCGGCATTTGTACCCTTCGCATCCTTGGCGGCCGGATCCTTGGGCGCGTCGGGCGCGCCCGCCGGCTTCAGCACGAACACCGTGGAGCCGTATGGGTTGTAAGTGATCGCCGTCTGCGGCAGCGTGAGGTAGCGCTGCTTTGCGCCGACGTTGATGACCACGTTGGCGAACATGCCGGGCAGGAGGCGCCGGTTCGGATTCGGCAGCGTGGCCTGGACCTGCATCGAGCGCGTGTCGGCCTCGATCTTCGGGTTGATCGCGGTGATTTTCCCGACGAAAGTTTCCTTGCCATACGCATCCGTGCTTAGCGTCACCGTCTGGCCGTTCGAGAGGCCGGCCACCTGCTTCTGCGGCAGGCTGAAAGTCACGTAGATCGGGTCCAGCGTCTGCAGCGGCACGATCTTGTCGCCGGGGTTGAGGTATTGCCCCTCGTGGACGGTGGTGATGCCGAGCTTGCCGGAGAAAGGCGCGCGGATGGTCCGCTTGGCCACGTTGGCGGCCTGCTGCTCGACGCTTGCGCGCTTCGCCTTGACGTCGGCCTCGTCGGCATCGAGTTGCGCCTTGCTGATCGCCTCCACGGCGTACTGCTCGCGATCGCGCGCAAGCACCGTGCCGGCAAGCTCGGCGGCGGCCTGGAGCGTGCGCATCTGCGCGATGTCGGCCTCCGCGTTGAGCTGGACCAGCACGGTGCCGGCCGCCACGTCCTGCCCGGAGCGGAAGCTCACGCTGCGCACCAGCCCCGCAATCTCGGTCGTCACGTCGATGCCGCGCACCGGCACCATCGTGCCGACGGCCGAAAGCTCCGGCTGCCACTCGAGCGTCGTCACCCGCACCGCGGTCACGGTCTGGGCGCCGGGCTTCGGAGAGCTCGCGATCATCTTGCGGATCTGCAGGAACTTGCCGAGCGCGAGGACGACGACGAGGAGCAGCACCAGGCCGCCCATGATGAACATTCGCTTCTTGGTCGAACTCTTCACCGCCATTTCCGCACTCCTTGGCTGCTACCGCACCGGACGCTGCGCCGCGTCCTCTCTTGGATCCCGGTTCCACCACCCGCCGCCCATCGCCTGGAACAAGGCCGCGGTGTCCGCGTATCGCGCCGCCTGGGCCTGCGCAAGCGCGACCCGCGTCTGCTGGTAGGTGCGCTGCGCGTCGAGCAGGTTCAGGTAGCTGGTCGCGCCGATCTTGAACTGGCGGGTAACCAGGTCGAGCGACTGGCGCGAGAGGGACTCTGCTTCGGCCTGGGCGCGCAAGGTCTCGGCGTCGAGCTCGAGCGCCCGCAGGGTGTTGGCCACGTTCTGGAAGGCACTGAGCACGGTGGCCTGATATTGGGCGGAGGCCTGGTCGTACGCGGCGACCGCCGCGCGCTTGCGCGCCTGCAGCGCGCCGCCGTTGAAGATCGGCTGCACGAGCCCCGCCCCGAGGCTCCAGAGAAAGCCGGTGCCCGAAAAGAGGTCGGAGAACTTCGTCGCGGACGGGCCCGCGTTTCCGCTCAGCGTGATTTGCGGATACAGGTTCGCCGTCGCAACGCCGACCTGTGCGCTCGCCTGGTGGAGCAAGGCTTCGCTCGCGCGGATGTCCGGGCGCTTGCGCACAAGTTCGGAGGGCAGCGTAACCGGCAGCACGATCGGCAGCACGAGCGAATCCAGCTCGAATTCGGGCAGTTGGACCTGGCTGGGGACGCGACCGGTGTAGACGGCAAGCTGGTGGCGGGTCTGCGCGAGGGCTTTCTCCAGCGGCGGAAGCTGGGCCCGGGACTGCGCGATCTGCGCTCCCAGCGTGAGCACCGGCGAGCGCGCGATGGCGCCGAGCTGCGCCTGCTTGCGCGTGAGCTCCAGCGATTTTTCCTGCGCCGCCACCACTTCGCCGAGCGCCCTGAGCTGCGCGCGCAGCGACGCCTCCTGGATCACGGTGGTGACGAGGTTCGACGTAAGGGCCAGGTGCGCGGCCTCGAGCTGCAGGGCCTGGTATTCCTCAACGGCCGCAAAGCCCTCCAACCCGCGCCGAACGCCGCCGAACACGTCGGCCGTGTAGGAAACCGCCACGTTGGCGTTGTAGAGCGTGAAGACGCTCCGCGGGCCGAACTGCACGCCGCGCTCGCGCGTGACGTTGAGCTGGCCGCCGACACTAGGGAAGATTTTGCTGCCGTACTCGGCGTTGTAGTTCTCCTGCGCCTGTCGCAGCGTCGCCTCGGCCGCCACCAGCGTGGGGTTGTTGGCGAGCGCCGTGCGGATGAGGTTATTGAGCGGCTCGGACTGGAACAGCATCCACCACTGCGCGGGAATGTCCTGGTCGTAGACGAAAGCCTGCACCGCGCCGCCGCGGCCGGGGGCACCCGCGGTCTTCGGCGGCAGCGGATCGGGCGTATAGGGGTGGCTTGCAGGCACCGGTTGCGCTTCCGGCGACTTGAAATTCGGGCCGACCACCGTGCACCCTGCAGCGCTTGCAAGAACCGCTGCGGAGAATGCCAATCGAAAGCCTGCCGGGGGAAAGGCGAAATTACGTGGGTGCATGGAGGAATCGGGATCGCTCGAACCTTGTGGGCCGGCGCCGAATCCTTATTTGTGCGGTGCCGTACTTTAGCACGCCCCGCGCGGGATTTGCCGGCCCTGTGAATCGGGGACAGACCACGTTTGACTCGGAGATGTACCGGTACCGATACACCAACTGGGCTGAGAGCCAATAACGGCGCGGGTCTTTAAAACTGAATGTTCTTAATTAAGGCCGCACAGCCATGCCATCCGTGAGAAAGGCAAGCCCGGCATTTCGCAAATTAAATGGGGTCTGTCCCTGTTTATCCTTGGATCGGACCTGCGGCCATCGCCAGCACGACCGCTGCTGTCGCAACGATGTCGTCGACGCTCGCGCCGCGAGAGAGATCGCTGATCGGGCTCGCGAAGCCCTGCAGGATCGGGCCGATGGCGCGCGCGCCGGCGAGATACTGCGTGAGCTTGTAGGCGATGTTTCCCGCGTCCAGGCTCGGGAACACCAGCACGTTGGCCTGCCCCGCCACCGCGCTTGCTTCCTTCAATTTCTTGGCCGCGACGGCCGGCACGAGTGCCGCGTCCGCCTGCAGCTCGCCGTCAATCGCCAGCGCGGGCGCGCGCGCCCGGGCAAGCGCCAGCGCTTCGGTGACCTTGTCCACCAGCGGATGCCTGGCGCTGCCCCGGGTCGAAAACGACAGCATCGCGACGCGCGGCTCGCCCCCGATCACCCGTCGCCAGCTCTCGGCCGAGGCCAGCGCAATGTCGGCAAGCTGCCCGGCCGTCGGATCCGCATTCACCGCGCAGTCCGCGTAAAGCAATGTCCGGTCCGGCAAGGCCATGATGAAGAAGCTCGACGGCGTGTTCACGCCTTCGGCCAGGCCGATGGTCATCATGCCCGCTTCGATCACGCGCGCAGTCGGGTGGGTTACGCCGGCAAGCATCGCATCCGCATCGCCGGCCCTGACCATGAGGCCGGCGTGAAAAAGCGGCTTGGCCGCGATGCGCCTGGCGATCTTCGGGTTCGAGTCGGGGCGCCCCTGGGCGTAAAGCGCGGCGTAGGCGTCCAGCTTGTCGCTCGCATCGAGCTCGCCCAATACGATCGGTTCCGCGATGCGCTCGTCCTTGAGCCGCCTGGCCGCGGCGACAATGCGCTCGTCGCCGCCCTCAGGGAAGACCACCCGCAATCCGCGGCCGCGGATCTTCTCGATGCATTGCGCGACGACATCCATCGCGGGCTACGCGAACTTCGCGGCGTGCGTGTCGCCCTGTCCCGCTTTGGCCGATTGCAACGCCTCCCACACGCGACCCTGCGTCGCCGGCATGTCGAAACGCGTGACGCCGCCGAGCCTGAGCGCATCAGCGATCGCATTCATGAGGCAAGGCATCGAGCCAGTGACGCCCGCCTCGCCGACGCCCTTGGCGCCGAGCGGATTGGTCTTGGTCGGCACCGGGTGGTGCAGCACGCGCAAACCATCGACGAGGATCGCCCGCGGCATCGGGTAGTCCATGAAGCTGCCGGTCAGTAGTTGGCCGGTCTCGCGGTCGTAGATCGCCTGCTCGCCGAGGATGTGGCCGGCGCCCTGGGTGATGCCACCCTGCATCTGGCCTTCGACCAGCTGGTGGTTGATCACGTTGCCGGCATCGTCGCAGGCGATGTACGAGACCACCTCGATCTCGCCGGTCTCGGGCGTCACTTCGACTTCGGCGATATGGCAGCCATTGGGGAAAGTCGAGCCGAAGCGCGTGGCGAAATCCTGGTCGAGCCCGCCCGGATGCTTCTTCGCGAGGTCGACGATCGAGATGCGCCGGTCGGTGCCGGCGACCTTGTATTCGCCTTCGTTGAATTCGATGTCGCCCTGCGCCGCTTCGAGCATCTCGGACGCGAGGGCGAGGCCTTTCTTGACCACTTCGTGCGCCGCGAGCTGCATTACGCTGCCGACGCCGAGCAGCGAGCGCGAGCCGCCGGTGGGGTTCCCTATCAGGTGCTGGTCGGCATCTGCGGTGCGCAGGCGGATCGATTCCATCGGCACGCCGAGCACGCCGGCGACGATCTGCGCGAACACCGTCTCGTGGCCCTGCCCGTGCGAATGCGAAGTGGCTTCGAGTGTGATCTTCGCTTCCTTGTCCCAGCGCACCTTGACCTCGTCATGCGGCGCCATGCCGCCACCGCCGCTCGCCTCGATGTAGCTCGCCATGCCGCGGCCGCGCAGCTTGCCGCGGGCAGCCGAATCCTTTTTCCGCTTGTCGAAGCCTGCCCAGTCGGCCGCAGCCACTGCATCGTCGAGCACGCCGCCGAAGTCGCCGCAGTCGTATTCGAAGCCGGTGACGATTTTGTAGGGAAACTTGGCGTTCGGCACCAGGTTGCGCCGGCGGAATTCCGCCGCGTCCATGCCGATCTCGCGTGCTGCTTCGTCCACCAGGCGCTCGATCGCGTACGAGCTCACCGGGCGCCCGGCACCGCGATAGGCCGCGGTCGGGATCGTGTTCGTGAACGCGAGGTTCGCGTGTACGTAGACCGCCTGCACGTCGTACACGCCGCTCACCACGTTGACGAGGTTGAGCGTGTTGACGAAAGCGCCGGTGGGCGCGATGTACGCTCCAAGGTTGCAGGTGAAATCGAAACGCATGCCGAGGATTCGGCCATTGGCGTCCAACGCCATCTCGCCGCGATGCAGGACATCCCTCGCCTGCTCGTCGGCGAGGAACATCTCCGAGCGCGTGCCGACCCACTTCACCGGGCGCCCGAACTTCTTCGCCGCCAGCAGCGCCGCGCAGTACTCCGGATAGAGGTTGAAGCGCACGCCGAAACCGCCGCCGACCTCCTCGGCCACGATACGGATCTTCTCTGGCGGCACGCCGAGCACGGTGGCGATCTGCCCGCGCATGACCATCGCGCCCTGCGTGCAGGCGTGCAGGTAATACATGCCGTCCTTGGGGTCGAAGCTGCCGACGCAGGCGCGCGGCTCCATGGGGTTGCCGACGACCCGCGTGTGATACGCGTCCATGCTCACGACGCGCGCGGCCTTTGCAAACGCGGCGTTGGTTGCGGACTCGTCGCCGCCGACGAAGTCGAGTGCGATATTCCCCGGTACGCCGTCATGGACCAGAGGTGCGCCTTTCCTGATCGCATCCTTTGCGTCGAACACCGCCGGCAGCTCTTCGTAGTCGATCATCACTGCTTCGGCCGCGTCCTGCGCCTGCACTGCGGTCTCGGCCACCACCATCGCGATCGGCTCGCCCACGTAACGCACGCGATCCAGCGCGAGCGTTGGGCGATGCGGGATGAGGAGGTCGGCGCCGTTGCGGCCCTTCATCGGCGCAAAAGCAGGCAAACCCTTGTAGTTCTCAGCCTTGGTGTCTTCGCCGGTGAGTACCGCGATAACCCCGGGCATCGAGATCGCTGCCGAGGAATCGATCGACGCGATGCGCGCGTGCGGCCTGTCGGAGCGCACGAAGCTTCCGTGTGCCTGCCCCGGAAGGTTCCAGTCGGAGACATAGCGTCCCTTGCCGGTGAGCATGCGGGCGTCCTCGAGACGCCCCCGGTAGTCCTTGTGTCCAAAGTTCATCGATGTGGCTCCAAATAAAAGCCCGCGCGCGGCGGGCCCGGGAAACTGGGTTTTGCGCGGTTACCTGATCGGCTCGGTCTTGAGCCTCACGTACTCGGCCAGCACCGCCACGTCGCGATTGCCCGGCTGGCGCTTGCCCATCTCGGCCACCACGCCGCGCATTTCGTTGTACAGCAAATGGTCCTGCAGCACGGAGTAGAGATAGAGCTCCGGAGTGATGTCGTCCGCCGGCGTCTCGGCGCGCAGCTTGGCGTAGACCGCGCGGGCTTCGCGCACCTCGGCCTGCTGCTGGGGCGTGAGGCGCAGCTCGCGCATCGAAGGCTGCACGCTGCCGGCGGTGCCGAGCTTGGCAATCTGCACCAGGTCCTGCGTCTGCGAGATTTTTTGCGAGACGCCTGAAGGCAGGGTGGTGACCAATGGGGCGCTTCCCCTTCTCAGAATGCTCTGCGACGCGCCGACGACGAAGCTGACCGGGCCCTCGAACGATTCCTGCCGGCCGCTCTGGAAGTACGCGACCTTGACCACCACGCCCGCGGGCACGTCGAAGCGGTCGCCCTCGTTGATGTTCATGTAGGCGTGCGCCCTGGAGGTGCCCACGCCATTCGTGACCGTGACCAGCCCGGCGAGGTGGTTGACTACGCCGACGTCGGCTGCGGAGGCGGCGCCCATTGCGACGGCAAATGCCGCCGACAAAAGGACCACGAAACCGCGCACGACGGGCATTGCGTCAGGCGGTTTTTGGCTTCGAGAGCGCGATCAGCAGGCTGCAGGGCGAGTAATCGAGCAACGAGGCGCCGACCGAGCCTTTCCACCACCGCGCAGCAAACGAGGTGTTCTGGTTGTGGCCGACGACGATGAGGTCGACGCTGAGCTCCTTGGCCAGACGGCAGATCTCCTCGACCGGCTCGCCGACCGCGAGGTGGCCGGTGGCCTGGAACCCCTTGTCCGTGAGCGAGCGGATGCCTTCGTCGAGCACGACCTGGGTGCGCTTTTTCTCTTCCTCGAGGAGTTCCTCGGGCACGAAGCCTTCGGTGAGGAAAAGGCTCGGCGGCATGCTGGCGACCGCAAGCAGGTGCGTTTCTGCGTGATGGAAAACGGCCAGCTCGGCGCATTCGAACAGCGCCCGCCTGCCTTCCTGCGAACCGTTGTATGCAAGGAGAATCTTCTGGTACTTCATGCGTCCCTCCTTACTTGGCGAGCAAACCTACGCGGGCAATAGTAGCGCGTTCTTCGGTGAAGGTGGCGGCAGCCCATTTCGCGTAGTCCTCGCTCGACTTGTACCAGTAGATCTGGTCGAACTGCTGCAGCGTTTTCATGTGCTCCGGGTCGTCGAGCGTCTTCTTGAAGGCGTCATGAAGCTGGCGGGTGATCTTCGGATCGAGGCCCTTGGGCGCGACGATCCCGTAGGGGGAATACGACACGATGTCGATGCCCGACTCCTTCGCCGTCGGCGCGTTCCACTTGGTGCGCTGGTCGCCGAAAGTAACCAGCAGGCGGAAGGTGCCGGCCTCGACATGGCGCGCCCAGCCGGTGGCGTCCGACTGCGCCATTACGTGCCCGCCCAGCAGCGCCTGGGTCGAGTCGGCGTTGCCCTTGAATGGCACGTGGAGGAAAGTCACGCCCGCCTTGTTGCCGAGCTCTTCCATGAGCAGGTGCGGCGAGGTGCCGTTGCCGGTGGAGCCGTAGGAGAACTTGCCCGGGTTCGCCTTGGCGTAGGCGATCACGTCCCTGATCGTCTTATGGGGCGAATCGGCTTTGACCACCACCCCGAACGTGTAGCCGGTCAGGCCGATGATGTAGGTGAAGTCCTTGAGCGGATCCCAGTCGACCTGCTGCATGTGCGGGATGCGGAACGCGCCCACAGGCAGCTGCGACAACGTGTAGCCGTCGGCCTTGGCCGTCCTGGCCATCACGCCGGGCCCGAGCATGCCGCCGCCGCCCGGCTTGTTCTCGATGATGATGTTCTGGCCGACGTACCGGGAGGCGATCTCGGCAAACTTGCGCAGGTGCGTGTCGGTCGAGCCCCCCGGCGGCCAGGGGCAGATCAGCGTGATCGGGCGGGTCGGGAATGCCTGGGCGAAGGCGGCCCCGGCAGGCAGAACGAGGGCGGTAGCCAGCGCCACCGCGAGGCCTAAGGTGTGAAAGCGGACCGTCATTTCATGTCTCCGTTTATATTTTTGGATGCGCGGCGATTATACTCAGCCCCTCCCGAAGCGCGTCAGCCCGAAGCGCCGAAATCCCCCGAAAACTCCAAGAGACTGACCACATGCTCGACGTATCGCGCAAGGACCTCACCGCCGGCGTAGCCGGCAGCGGCACCATGGGCCGCGGCATCATCCAGGTGCTCGCCCAGTGCGGCGTGCGCGTGCTGGTGTTCGACGCCAAGGCCGGCGCCGCCAAGGCGGCCAAGGAGTCGATCTCGGGGTCCCTGGCTAAGCTGGTCGAAAAGGGGCGCATCAAGCAAAAGGACATGGACGCCACGCTCATCCGCATCGAGATCGTCGACGACCTCAAGGCGCTTGCGCCCTGCCACCTCGTGGTCGAAGCCATCATCGAAGTGCTGGACGTGAAGCGCAAGTTCTTCGCCGAGCTCGAGGCCATCGTCGGTGAGGACTGCATCATCGCCTCCAACACCTCGTCGTTGTCGGTCACTGCGATGGCCGCGCAGCTCAGGAAGCCGGGGCGCGTAGCCGGCTACCACTTCTTCAACCCGGTGCCGGTGATGAAGATCGTCGAGGTGGTCGGCGGCGTAATGACCGAGCCCTGGGTCACCGAGGCGCTCACGGAGCTCTCCAAGCGCTACGGGCACACGCCGGTCAATTGCCAGGACACGCCGGGCTTCATCGTCAACCACGCCGGCCGCGGCTTCGTGCCCGAGTCGCTGCGCGTGTATTCGGAGGGCATTGCGGAGCCGGCCGTCATCGACCGGATCCTGGTGGACGCAGCAGGTTTCCGCCTCGGGCCGTTCGGCCTCAT
>JANMDK010000343.1:0-2504 GCA_031376265.1 Pseudomonadota bacterium | reverse complement strand
CAGCGCCGAATACACTTCATTGAAGTTAATCGAGGTTGGCGCGGCGCCCAGATTTTGAAACAAAGAAGTCCACAAGGGGCTGACCGGCACGCGAATCTTGAAGCCCTTGAGGTCTTCGGGGGTCTGGATCGGCTTGGTGCTACTGGTGATCTGGCGAAAACCGATGTCCCAGAGTTTGTCGAACGCATGTAACCCAAGCTTAGAGATAATACCTCGGAGAAAAGCACCGAGTTCGCCATCGAGCGCCGACCAGACGTGGGCATAATCCGGAAACGCAAAACCAATCCCATACAGCGCGGTTGGCTTGGCTAAGGTCGACAGGACATTGGTGCCTGACAGCGTGAACATCTCCATTGCCCCGCTACGCAACTGGGATAACATATCCGAATCGCCGCCGAGCTGGTTGTTCGGGAACATCCGGACCTCGAGCTTTCCATGCGACTCTTCCAGGATTTTGGGAACGATCTCCTGCGCGCGGACGTTGACCGGATGGGTTGCCGGCAAGTTGTTGGCGAACTTGAATCTGTACATCGGCCGGGCCGCCAGGCCCCGTCGGGTGGTGATGCCGAAAAGTGGCAACGCCGCGCCGGCTGCAAGGATGCGGCACCGCGTGACCGGAAGACGGCCAGAGCCCTCGATACCCATGGTGACCCCTCCTCTGATCTTGATTGCGAATCTGATTCGCATACCGCAATCAGATTTCTTGTTATGATTTTCCGCTGTTTTGCGGATAGCTGTCGATGATACTCTATACCATTTCGCCTTCAACTTTAAAAATGCGATAGTCATGGCAGGCGAAGCCAAGGTAGCGATTGTAACGGGCAGTGCCGGGGGAATCGGCGAAGCGACTGCGCGCGCGATTGCACAGCGCGGTACGCGGGTGGTGGTGGCCGATTTGCGCGCGGGTGCGGCGGAAGATGCGGCCAAGCGGCTGCAAGCGGAAGGGTTTACCGCTGCACCCGTGGCGGTGGACATCGGCAACGAAGCAAGCGTCAATGCCATGGTCGAGCAGGTGCTCGGCTTGTGGGGCCGTATCGACATCCTGGTGAATAATGCCGGCATCGAGAGCTCACGGCCATTTCTTGAGATTGGTCTGGAGGAATACGAGCGCGTCATGCGCATCAATACCACCGGGGTCTGGCTTTGCTGCCAGGCCGTGATTCCGGTGATGCTGCGTCAGCAAAGCGGTTCCATTCTCAATGTGAGCTCGGTGGCCGCGCAACGCGGCGGCGGATTGCTCGGTACCGCGGCCTACGCGACTTCGAAAGGCGCCACCATTGCCCTGACCAAAGCACTGGCGAGGGAATTTGCCAGGTTCGGAATTCGCGTGAATGCCATCGCGCCGAGCCTGACCATGACCGATCTGGCCCGACGCCAACTGGAAAAGCTGGATCCCACCACGCTGGATCGCGTAATCGCCATGACGCCGATTGGCCGTGTCGCTCAGCCGCACGAGATTGCATCTGTGATTGCTTTCCTCACCTCGGACGAAGCTTCGTTCATCGTCGGCCACGTTTATAACGTGGACGGCGGAACGGCGATGTAACGTTGGCCAAGATCGTGGGGCTTAACCTGACCCGATGGATCGGCCCGATGGGGCTCGCCAGGCCACTCCTGGTCGGTTCAACTTCGATGTCGCCCCGCGAGACGCGCGGCTGCTACACCTACGAGGCTATAGGCTGCGCCGGCAGGTCCGCAGGCGACCACGCTTGCGAGGGCGCGGTCAGGTGCCGCTCGCTCACTTCGCCATAACGTACCGGCCAGGCGCCGGTTCGATCGGCCGGTAGCGACTGTTGCCGGGCTCGTTTGGCTTGGCAACCAGCGAGCCGGAGTACGGCCGCAACCATCTGCTCCAGTCCGGCCACCAACTCCCCGGAACGCTCTGGGCGCTCGACAGCCATTGCTCGGCGTCCGGGCCTGTCGCGCCGCCGGTCCAGTAGTTGCGCTTGTTTTTCTTCGGAGCATTGATCACTCCAGCAATATGACCGCTTGCCCCAAGGACGAACGTCGTATCTCCCCCCAACAGAGCCCGCGATAAAAAGGCGCTTTTCCACGGCACGATATGGTCCTCGCGCGATGCATACAGATACGCGGGCACATCGATCGCGCCGAGATCCACCGGCACTCCGCACTGGACTGTCTTGCCTGGCACGCACAGGTTGTTCTCAAGATAATAGTTGCGCGTGTACCAGCACATCATCGGACCCGGCAGGTTTGTGCTGTCTGAATTCCAGAACAGAAGGTCGAACGCCGGAGGCTCCTTGCCCTTGAGGTAGCCGTTGACGACGTACTGCCAGATCAGATCGTTGGCACGCAGCGACGAGAACGCAAACGCCAATTCCTTACCCTCGAACACACCGCCCTTGCCGATCATCGCTTCGCGTGCCGCCACGCTTTGCTCGCTGACGAGGAGCCCGATCTCGCCGGCGTCGGAGAAATCGAGCATCGAGGTCAATAACGTCATGCTCGAGGCCTTCAATTCTCCCTTAGCCGCCTGCACTCCG
>JANMDK010000336.1:0-10714 GCA_031376265.1 Pseudomonadota bacterium | reverse complement strand
CTCAAGGGCCGGGTGGCGATCGTGACCGGCGCCAGGTCTCGCGCCGAGGGCATCGGCAACGGCCGCGCGGCGTCGATCCTCATGGCGAGGAGCGGCGCCAGGATCGCGCTCATCGACGCGGTGCCCGAGTGGGCCGCCGTGACCCAGCGCATGATCGCGGACGAGGGCGGCGAATCGATCGTGCTCGAGTGCGACGTCACGCAGGCGGCGGCATGCAAGGAGGCCGTCGCGCAAACGATCACCAAATGGGCCCGGGTCGACATTCTCGTCAACAACGTCGGCATCGGCGGGCCGCCGGGCACCGCGGTCGAAGTGGATGTCGAGGCCTGGGAGCAGGCCATGCGCGTCAACGTGACCTCGATGATGCTCATGGCCAAGTACGCGATCCCCGAGATGCGCAAGCTCGGCGCCGGCTCGATCGTCAACCTTTCTTCCGTGGCCGGACTCGTCGGCGGCCATCCGAGCCTGCTTTATCCGACCTCGAAGGGCGCGGTGATCAACCTCACCCGCGCGATGGCCACGCACCACGGCGCGGAAGGCATTCGCGTCAACTGCATCGCGCCGGGCATGGTGTACACGCCGATGGTGTATTCGCGCGGCATGTCGCCGGAACTGCGCGAGACGCGCCGCCAGCGCTCGCTGCTGCAGACCGAGGGCACCGGCTGGGACGTGGGCAACGCGGTCCGCTACCTCGCGAGCGACGAATCGCGCTGGGTGACGGGGACGGTGCTGCCGGTGGATGCAGGTGCGACGGCGGGGGCGGGACGGTTGCCGGCGAAGAAGGCTTAGAATCCGCTTCCTGTTTTTCCCCCACCCGGAGTTGTCATGGCCATTTCGATGTACCAGACCAGCGCGCCCCGTTTCGTCCACATGCTGAAGAACCTCTCGGCGATCCTCGACAAGGCGCAGGCGCATGCCGACGCGAAAAAGATCGACGTGCTCGCGCTGACCGCCTTCCGCCTCTACCCGGACATGCTGCCGATGACCGCCCAGGTGCAGATCGCGTGCGACGCCGTCAAGGGTTGTATGGCGCGGCTCGCCGGCGTGGAGAATCCAAAGCACGAGGACACCGAGAAGACGATTGCCGACCTCAAGGCGCGCATCGCGAAGACGATCGCCTTCGTCGAGACGATCAAGCCGGCGCAAATCGACGGCACCGAGGAAAAGCCGGTCACGCTCAAGATCGGCGGGCAGGACATGACTTTCCCGGGGCAGCAGTACCTGCTTGCGTTTGCCTATCCCAACTTCTATTTCCACATCGCCACGGCGTACAACATGCTCCGTCACAACGGCGTGGAAATCGGCAAGCGCGATTTTCTCGGCGCCGCCTAGGAGGCCCGGCATGCCGCGCCTCGACCCCCTGCCGCCGGAACATACCCCGGAGCTGAAGCCGCATTTCGATTTCTTCCTCACGACGCTCGGCTTTGCCCCCAACAGCGTCCTCACCATGCAGAGGAAGCCCAAGCTCGTGAAGGCCTTTGCCCAATTGAACGCCGCGGTCATGGATCCCGAAGGCGAAGTCGATCTCGGTTTCCGGCGGCTGATTGGCCATCTCGCAAGCAAGGCCGCAGGCTGCCTGTATTGCCAGGCGCACACGGTGCTTGGCGCGAAGAACTTCGGTGTCGACGATGCGCGACTCGAAGCGCTCTGGGATTTCCGCACCAGTTCGCTCTACACCGTAAAGGAACGCGTTGCCCTCGAGTTCGCGCTGGCGGCTGCCGCCCAGCCGAATGCGGTGACGGACGATCTGTTTGCCGATTTGCGCGGGCACTGGAGCGAAGCGCAGATCGTCGAGATTCTTGGCGTGGTGGCCATGTTCGGCTTTCTGAATCGTTGGAACGATTCGATGGCAACCCCACTGGAGCCTGTCCCCACCAAGCTTGCCAGCGCGGTACTTGGCGAGCGCGGCTGGACGCCGGGCAAGCATGGGGACGCAGGCTGATCAGGCTGGACGCGCGCCCAGCCTCCTCACCGCCCACGACCCCACCGGCCACAGCAGGATCACGAAGGTGCCGATCGCAAGCCACATCGCGATCGGCCGCGTGAAGAACACCGTCGGGTCGCCGTCTGACTTGATCAGCGAAGTGACGAAGTTTTCCTCCATCATTTTCCCGAGCACGACGCCGAGGATCGCCGGCGCCACCGGGAAGCCGTTTTCCTCCAGCACGAAGGCGATCAGGCCGAAGGCGAGGATCACGATCACGCCGAACACCGAGTTGTTGATCGCAAACGACCCCACGATGCAGAAGAGCAGGATGACCGGCATCAGGATGTTGCGCGGCACCCGCAGCACACGCGTCGCGAGCTTGATCGTCAGCCAGCCCAGCGGGATCATGATCAGGTTGGCGATGATGAAGACGAGGAAGATCGCGTAGATATTCTGCGGGTTGTTGATGAAGATGCTCGGCCCCGGGTTCATGCCCTTGAGGTAGAGCACGCCGATCGCGATCGCAGTGATCGAGTCGCCCGGGATGCCGAACACGATCGCAGGGATCCAGGCCCCTGCCAGCGAGGAGTTGTTCGCCGCGCCTGCTTCCACGATGCCCTCCACGTGGCCGGTGCCGAATTTTTCCGGCTCGTCGGAAAACTTCTTCGCCATCGCGTACGACATCCATGAGGCCATGTCGGCCCCCGAGCCCGGCTGGATGCCGATGATCGTGCCGAGAGCGCTGCCGCGCACCAACGGCCAGCGGTACTTCGTGAGCAGGCCCCACATGCCCTTGAACACGTTGCCGATCTTTTCCGCCGCCATTCTCGGCGGCGGCGCGGTGTCGACCATGTAGCGAAAGAGCTCCGAGACCGCGAACATGCCGACCATCATCGGGATCAGGTCGACGCCGGAGAGCAGCTCGTTGATGCCGAACGTGAAGCGCGGATGCGCGCCCGGGTTTTCCAGTCCGATGCACGCCACCAGCAGGCCGAGGATCAGCGAGATCGACGCCTTGAGGATGCTGGCGTTGCCGATGAATACCGCGCCGGCCAGGCCGAGCACCACCAGCCAGAAATACTCGAACGAGGAAAACTTGAGCGCGATCTCCGCGAGGCCCGGCGAGAACAGCACCATGACGATCGTGCCGAAGAGGCCGCCGATGGCCGAGAAAACGAGGCCCGCGCCGAGCGCAGTCTCGGCCTGCCCCTTGAGTGTCATCGCATAGGCTTCATCCGTATAGGCGGCCGAGGCGGGTGTTCCGGGAATGCGCAGCAGCGCGCCCGGGATGTCGCCCGAAAAGATCGCCATGGCGGTCGCGGTCACGATCGCGGCAACCGCGGGCACCGGCGGCATGAAGAACGTGATCGGCACCAGCAGCGCGGTGGCCATCGTCGCGGTGAGCCCCGGGATGCATCCGACGAACAGGCCGAAGAGCGCCGAGCACAGGATGACGAGCAGGACGTACGGGTCGAACACCAGCCAGAACGCCTGCGAGAGCACTGCCCAGGTCACGTTGCGCTCACGAGGAGGTCACCATGCAAATGGCGTCAGCACGCCCCATGGCAAGGGCACGCGCAGGCCCTTGTAGAAGATCGTGTGGATGACCAGCGTGACGACGATCGCGATCGGCAGGATCAGCGCGGGAGGCACGCGCAATTTCCAGAACAGGACACCGAGCAGCACGACCCCGCAGATCAGGAAGCCTAGCTTGTCGGCCAGCAGGATGTAGAAGAGCAGCACGCCGATCGTGAGCAGGAAATTGCCCACGTGATGCGGCGAGCGCAGCCAGTCGCCCGGCCTGACCCAGGCGCGGACGCCCACGATGCGCTCGCGCAGCCCCTTGTAGATCAGGATCACTGCGCAAACCGCGAGCAGCGCGGCAAGGAGGCCCGGAAAAGCCGACGGGCCGATGCTCTGGCCCGGGATCGACGGGTAGGTGCGGACGTTGAGGAGGATCGCGATCGCCAGCGCAAGCAGGGCGCTGCCGCTGATCGCGTCGTTGAATCTCATCCGTCGCTTCGGGTGCCTGTCCCCGCGCTACTTGGCCAGGCCCACGGACTTCATCGTCGCGCCGAGGTCGGCGTCCGACTTGGACATGAACTTGGTGAAGTCCGGCCCGGCGGCCCAGATGACGCCGAAGCCCCGCTGGGCCATGAAGTCCTTGTAGTCCTTGCCGTCGTAGACTTTCTTGAGTGCGACGCCCAGTGTCGTCTCGGCTTCCTTCGGGATCCCCTTGGGCGCGACGATGCCGCGCCAGGCGCCGAGTTGCCAGTCGCTGCCGGTGGCCGCCTTGAGCGTCGGCACGCTCGGGTAGAGCGCTGACGGCTGCGAAGCCATGATCGCGAGGCTGCGGACCTTGCCGGCATCGATCAGCGAACGCGCTTCCGGCAGCGAGCAGGGCGCGAACTCGACGCCGCCGGCGACGAGATCCTGCAGTCCGGGCGCCGCCCCGTTCGACGGCACCCAGGGCACCGAGGCCGGGTCGAGCTTGAGGTCCTTGAGCATGCCGGCGACCGCGAGGTGCCAGATGCCGCCCTGGCCGGTGCCCGAGGCCTTGAACTTGCCCGGGTTCGCCTTGACCGCAGCGAGCACGTCGTTCATCGACTTGTAGGGCGAATCGGCGCGCACCTGGAAGCCGGCCGGGTCGAGGTTGACCAGCGCGATCGGCGTGTACGAGCTGTACTTGAGGTCGGTGAGGCCCTGCCAATGCATCATCGCAATCTCGACGGTGGCCATGCCGATCGTGTAGCCGTCCGGCGCGGCGGTTGCGATCGCGCTGTGGCCGACCACGCCGTTGCCGCCGGTGCGGTTAACCACGTTGACCGGCTGCTTGAGTTCGCGCTCGAGCAGGCTGGCGATGATGCGCGCGGTGGCATCCGTCCCGCCGCCCGCGCCCCAGGGCACGATCAGCGTGACCGGGCGCTCTGGCCAGGCGGCGTTGGCGACGGAAAAGGCGAACAGTGCGGCTAGGGCGAAAACGGAACGCATGGGAGTCTCCTGTGGGGGAAAGAGCGGGGCGCATCTCGGTGCGCCTTTTAACCAACCTGTTACTTGCCTGTTCGCACAATAACCCGGGAACCCCGGGAAACTCAATCAGTAGGCGATGGCGCGGCCGGAGCCGCCGTCCACTGCGATCGCCTGCCCGGTGATGGCGGAAGCGGCCTCCGAGCAAAGGAAGAGCACCAGGCTGGCGAGGTCCTCCGGCTGGATGAAGCGCCCGATCGGGATTTCCTTGAGCCGCAGGGCCGTTACTTGCTCGAGTGTCAGCTTGTCGAGCTCGGCCCAGCGACGCAGCAATGCCTCGAGCCGCGGGGTCCAGGTGTAGCCGGGATGGATCGCGTTGACCGTAATGCCGTCCTTGCCGACCTGCTCCGAGAGGTGCTTGGTGAAGTTGGTGACCGCGGCATTGACCGCGCCGTTGGTGATGCGGTATTCGCTGACGATGCGCGCCGTCATGCCGGCGATGTTGACGATGCGCCCGCCACCCGCCTTCTGCATGTGCGGCAGCACCTCGCGCGCGCAGCGCACGTAGCCCATGAGCTTGACGTCGAGGTGGTGCTTCCATTCCTCGTCCGGCAGGTCGGCGAAATTCGCCTGGCTCGAACTGACCGCGTTGTTCAGCAGGATGTCGATTCGGCCGAACTGCCCGGCAGCGGCTTCGACGAATTCGCGGATGTCGTCGATCTTCGACACGTCGGCACGGAGGTGGAGCACTTCAGCGCCGGCCTCTCTAAGCTCTTTCGCCGCGGCTTCGAGATCCGCCTCGCCCCGCGCGCAGATGGCGAGCTTCGCGCCTTCCCTGGCGAAAGCGCGCGCGACGCTGAGCCCGATGCCCTTGCTTGCGCCGGTGACCAGCGCAACGCGATCGCGCAGCCCGAAATTCATCGTGAAGCCATCGCGAATTTATCGACCACCTTCGAAGGTCAGAAGCTGCGTGCGATGCAGGACGCGCCGCACCTTCGGGTCGAAGGCGTCACGCCGGTGCATCACGCAACGGTTGTCCCACATGACGACGTCGCCGCGCTTCCATTTGTGCGCAAAGGCGAACTCTTCTTTCGACGCATGCGTCCACAGCTCCTCGAGCAGCGCTTCGCTTTCGGCAAGCGACAGCCCTTCGACGTATCCATGCAGGCGCCGGCCGAGATAGAGCGCCTTGCGACGCGTGCCCGGGTGCTCGAGGACGAGCGGATGCAGCGTGCCCGGCGCCTTGGTCGGGTCGGTCACGTCGTCGAAGCCCTTGCGCAGCGTACCGGCGCTCGTGTAGCTCGACGTGTGGTTCGAGCGCAGGCCCTGGATGCGCGCCTTGAGCTTGGCGGGCAGGGTTTCGTACGCGAGGTACATGTTGTTGAACCACGTATCCGCGCCGACCGGCGGGACCTCGACGCCGTAGAGGATGCTCGCCGGCGGCGGCGTCGGCAGGTAGGTCATGTCGCTGTGCCACGAGAGCTCGCCGTCGCCCAGTGCGCCGAGCGGCACGCCGCCTTCGACGACATTCGAGACCACGGTGACTTCGGGGAGGCGCGGGACGTGCACGACGCCAACCGCTTTCTCTGCGATCGGCGCTTTCTCGAGCTTTCCGAAGCCGGCGCTGAACCTGACCAGCGCGGCGTCGTCCAGCGACTGGTCGCGGAACACGAGCACGAGATTGTCGAACCACAGTTGCGCAATGGCGCGAATGGTTTCGGCATCCAGGGGCTTGGAGACGTCCACGCCGGCGACTTCGGCGCCGAGCGGTCCGCAGGTGCGGGCGATGTGAAGGGCCATGCGGCCTCCTTACTTGATGAGCTTGAGCTGGCGCAGGATTACGGTGTCGCCGCGCGCCTGTTCGGCCAGCATTTCGGCCATCGCGGCGCGGGTCATGGTGCCTTCCAGCGTCGCGCTGTCCTTGAGGTAGGCCTGGAAGCGCGGCGACTTCACCGCGGTGCGGATCCAGGCGTAGTTGCGCTCGATGAGGTTTTCGGGCGTGCCTTTCCTGATGACCATGCCGCGCCAGTGGTAGCGCACGAGGTCGATGCCGCGTTCCTTGAGCGTCGGGACTTCCGGGAACAAATCGATTCTCGACTCGCCGGTCTGCGCGAGCACCACCATCTTCTCCTTGAATGAGGGATAGACACTGATGTTGCTCATTGCGGCTTCCATGTGGTTGCCGAGGACGGCGGTGATCGCCTTGGTGCCGCTGTCGTAGGGGATCCAGGTGAACGTCGCCTTCTCTTTCTGCGCGATCAGCATCAGCACGATCTGGAACGGCCCGCCGATCGCATAGCCGCCGATGCGCACCGCCTCCGGCCGCGCGCGCATGTCGCCGAGCAGCGCCTTGAGGTCCGGGTAGCGCTGCGGCATCGCGTAAAGCGCGAAGGGGTCGAGCTGGATGCGGTAGAGCGGCTCGAAGTCGGTCCACTCGTGCAGGTGGCCGGGCAACTGCAGGATCGAGGTGATGCCGGTGCCGTCAGAGAACACAGTGTTGCCGTCAGCCGGGGCCTGCTTGAGCGCAGTCATCGCGATCTGGCCGGAGGCGCCCGGCTTCGGTTCGACGATGACCGGGCGCCCTGCGGCACGCGTCATCTCCTCGGCGAGGATGCGCAGCATCACGTCCTGCGGCGCGCCCGCGTTCGAGCCGTGGAAGATGCGGATCGTTTCCTGCGCAAGCGAAGGCAGCGCTGCGGCGAAGAGCAGGGCCGCGCAAATTCGCGCGAACAGGCGGGGAAGGCGAATCGAAGCCCGAATCGAAGCCATGTTTGTCTCCTGTGTCCGCCTGTGCCCGGCGAATTTGTTGGCCAAATTGCTTGTAGACTTTGCCCCATGGAGACCGCATGAGCAAGCTCGCCCGCGAAACGGATCCGGCCGCCGCAAAGCAGGCGATTTTCGAGTACTGCAGGAAACGCGGCGCGCTAGCGGTTGGCGTGGCAGACCTCGCCACGCTCGAGAAGATCGCGCCACCCGGGCATCGCCCGAGCGACCTCATGCCGCGCGTCAAGTCGGTGATCTCGCTGGGTGTTGGAGGGCAGACGCAAGGCACCTGGCAGATGCCGGCGAAAGCGATGGCGTATTCGGGCTCGACCGAGGTGCGCGCTTACAAGATTGCTTACGGGTGCTCCTTCTTCATCGAGCAAAAGTTCGGCATCCCGTCGATTTATGTGCCGCCCGACATCGATCCGGAAGGCGGGCCGCGCGTGCCTTTCCAGAGCCTCAAACTGCACGCCGAGATCGCCGGCATCGGCGCGCGCTCGCTGGCGGGCGACATCCTGCTGCACCCGGAATTCGGCTTCATGTACTACGCCTCGGTTTTCACCGAGCTGGAGCTCGAGCCCGACAAGCCGATGGAAGACAATCCCTGTCCTGCGCCTTCGTGCGTGAGCATGTACCGCTCGATAGGCCGCACGCCGTGCATGAAATTCTGCCCGGCGCAGTGCCTCGACGGCGAGATCGACGAGCAGGGCCGCCAGAAGGTCATGCGCTACGACATGGCCAAATGCGCCGAATTCACGCAGGAATACGAAGCGGTGCCCAAGATGCTCGCGGAGGCCGTCAAGGACGAAGTGCGCAGCCACGGCGCGGAAGGCCTGCTCGACCCGGACCGGAAGATGCTCTGGTACAAGGTGTCTGCCGGCTCGGGTGCCTGGTTCGCGCAGTGCTTCGAGTGCATGCGCGTCTGCCCGATCGCCACCAAGGCGCCTGCTTCGGACCCGATCCTCAGGACCGACGCCGCGCGCAATAAGGCCTGAGAGGGATGGCGCGCGGCCTGACACGCGAGCAACTCGGCGTCACCGAGGCGATGATCGCCAGCTACGGCGAGGCGATCTTCCGCATGAGCCATAACTGGCAGGTGCGTGAGGGCGACCCGATCCGGCGGCTCGACTGGGCGGAGATCGGGCGCCAACAGGAGGCAATGGGCCTTGCCGACGGGCAGATCGCGGAAAAGCTCGGCCTCTCGCGCGAGCAGGTCATGTTCATCCGCAATACCGAGGAAAGCCGGCGCTTCCGCATCGGACAGCAGGCGTATCTCATGGACCTCGGCGGCGGCAAGCGCTTCCGCTCCGAGCGCGTGGTGCCTTTCGAGCAGCGCTTCCGCTACAGCGAGGATGCACTAGCTCTGCGCTCGGCCATGCAGTTCGACGGCAACCGCGTTGCCGAGTTTGTCTCGAAAGGGTGGTGGCGCGACGACACGCTCACCAAGTGGCTCATCCGCAATGCCGCCGAGCGTCCGCAGGGCGCCGCGGTCGTCCATGGCGCTTTAACCCTGACCTGGTCTGCGCTCTCGGCCCGCGTGGCCGGCTTTGCCTCGGGGCTCGCGCACGCGGGCGTCCAGGCGGGCGACGTGGTGGCCGTGCAGCTGCCGAACGTTCCCGAGTTCATCGTCGCCTATCTCGCCATCGCGCGCATTGGCGCGGTGATGACGACGATCCACATGCCGTACCGGGGAAGCGAGTTCTTCGCGCTACTGCGCCACAGCCGGGCCAAGGCGATCGTGTGCCTCGCGCAGGCGAAGGACTGGTCGCCGGCAGGCGCCGCAGTCGGATTGCGCGAAACGATCCCCACTCTCAAGACCGTGATCGCGCTCGGCGCGCCGCTGACGGGGGCAACGACCTTCGCCGAGGTCGAGTCCGCGCCGGCCGCGGCGATTCGCGAGCTTCCCGGGCCGGCCGCGGGCGACCCGTTCCTGCTGCTCTATACCTCGGGCACGACCGCCTCGCCCAAGGCGGTGCCGCACAGCTATCACACGCTGCTCTCCAATGCGCGTCTCGGCGTTCCGGAACATGGCATCACCGGCAGCGACCGCGTCCTTTCGGCGGCACCGTTCTCGCATTTGTTCGGGCTGTATGCGCTGCACGTGGCCTGGGCAGCCGGCGCTGCTACAGTGCTGCTGCCGCAATTCTCGCCACCGGACCTCGCGGTCATCGTCGAGCGCGACAAACCCACCGCGCTTTGGACCGCGCCGGCGCACATCGCCGCCTGCCGGGCGATGGGCCTGTTCGAGAAGCACGATTTTTCTTCGCTGAAGCTCGCGATCCTGTCGGGCAGTGCTTGCCCGGAAGAGCTGGTGCGCTGGTTTGCGGAAAAGCTGCCCGGTTGCGCGGTCACGCAACTCTGGGGAATGACCGAGACGCAAGCCGCGCTGTATTCCCGGCCCGGTGATGCGCTCGAGGTCTCGGCCAAAAGCGCCGGCCGTGCGAGCCCGGGCACCGAAGTGCGCGTGGTTTCTCTGACGGACGAGCCCTGCGCGCCGGGAGAGGAAGGCGACCTGCAGGTGCGGGGCTGCCTCGCGTTCCCCGGGTTTTACGACAACGCCGAGGCGAATGCCACCGCGTTTGCGCCGGGCGGCTGGTATCGCACCGGCGACCTCGCCACGATGGATGAGGGCGGCAATGTCGCGATCACCGGGCGCGCCAAGGACGTGATCAATCGCGGCGGCCATAAATTCAATCCGCGCGACGTGGAAGACCTGCTGGATTCGCACCCGTTGGTGCTGCAGTCGGCGATCGTTCCGATGCCGGACGCGGTGCTGGGCGAGAAGGCCTGCTGCTTCATTACGCTTCGGCCGGGCGCCGAGGCGGTCACGCTCGCGGACCTGGTCGCCTATCTCGCGGAGCACAACATCGCGAAGATGAAGTTCCCGGAGCGCCTGGTGGTTGTTGCAGAGATGCCGCTGACCCCCACGCGCAAGATCATCAAGGGCAAGCTAAAGATCCCAGGCTAGGAATCAGCAGCGAAGGATGGGGGTACGGGGGAAACATCGGTTTCCCCTGTACCGATCCTGCCCCGAAGGGATGCGGGACGGGCTCGTTT
>JANMDK010000298.1:0-17306 GCA_031376265.1 Pseudomonadota bacterium | reverse complement strand
CAGGACGCGCCTCGGCACCGCGATGCGCGCGACCGGGCAGAACGCGCAGGTCGCCGGGCTCATGGGCATCGACATCAACCGCAGGATCGCCGCCACCTTCGGGATCGGCGCGGCGCTCGCCGCGGTGGCCGGCGTAATGGTCGGCAGCTACTACGGCATCGCGCACTATCAGATGGGCGCGCTGCTCGGCCTCAAGGCGTTTTCCGCCGCAGTGCTCGGCGGCATCGGCAACCTGCCGGGCGCGATGCTCGGCGGCCTGCTGCTCGGCGTGGTCGAGGCGCTCGGCGCCGGCTACATCGGCGACCTGACCAACAACGTCTTCGGCAGCAACTACCAGGACGTATTCGCTTTCCTCGTCCTCATCGCCGTGCTCGTCTTCCGGCCTTCCGGCTTGCTCGGCGAACGCGTCGGCGACCGCGCATGAACTTCCTCAAGTCCAGCCCGGCGCTGCGTTGGGCCGCGGTCGTGCTGATCGCGCTGGTCCTCATCGCGCTGCCGTTCGCGATTTCGCAAGCCGGCACCGCCTGGGTCCGCATCACCAACCTCGCGATCCTGTTCACGCTGCTGGCGCTCGGCCTCAATATCGTCGTCGGCTTCGCGGGCCTGCTGGATCTGGGCTACGTCGCGTTCTATGCGGTCGGCGCTTATGCCTATGCGCTGCTTGCCTCGCCCCATTTCGGGCTGCACTTGCCGTTCTGGGTGATCCTGCCGATCGGCGCCGCAGTGGCGGCGCTCTTCGGCCTGATGCTGGGCGCCCCAACGCTGAAGCTGCGCGGCGACTACCTCGCGATCGTGACGTTAGGGTTCGGCGAGATCGTGCGGATTTTTCTAAACAATCTCGCGCGGCCGGTAAATATTACCAACGGCCCGCAGGGCATCTCCCAGATCGACCCGTTCTCGATTGCCGGGATCAGCTTCGCCAAGACCCATACCGTGATGGGTGCGACGATCAGCGGGCCGATGAAGTACTACTGGCTGCTCCTCGCCGTCCTGGTGGTGGTGATCGCGATCAACCTGCGGTTGCAGAACTCGCGCATCGGCCGCGCCTGGGAGGCGGTGCGCGAAGACGAGACCGCCGCGCGCGCGATGGGCATCGACACGACGAAGATCAAGCTGCTGGCCTTCGCCATGGGCGCTTCCTTCGGTGGCATCGCAGGCGGCATGTTCGCCGCGATCCAGGGCTTCATCTCGCCGGAAAGCTTCGTGCTGGTCGAGTCGATCATGGTGGTGGCGATGGTGGTGCTCGGGGGCATGGGCAACATCTGGGGCGTGATCCTCGGCGCCCTGCTGCTCTCGTTCGTGCCCGAGGTGCTTCGCTATACGGTCGAGCCGCTGCAGAAGGCCGCCTTCGGCAGGATGATCGTCGAGCCGGAGGTGCTGCGCATGCTGGTGTTCGGCTTCGCGCTCGTGCTGGTCATGCTGTTCCGCCCGGCGGGATTGCTGCCGTCGGCAGTAAGAAAGCGGGAACTCGCAGAGCGAAAAGCAGCATGACGGGCGCCGAATCGCTGGTGGTGGCCGAGGGGATCGGCAAGCGTTTCGGCGGCGTGCAGGCGCTTTCCGGCGTCGGCTTCACGATCGGCTCGGGCGAGATCTACGGGCTCATCGGCCCGAACGGCGCCGGCAAGACCACGCTCTTCAACGTCCTCACGGGGATCTACACGCCCGACGAGGGACGCTTCCTGTTTCGCGGGGCGGACATCACCGGCCTCAAGTCGCACGAGATCGCCGCGGCCGGCATCGCGCGCACTTTCCAGAACATCCGCCTGTTTGCCAATCTTTCCGCGCTGGAGAACGTGATGATCGGCCGGCATGTGCGCACCAAGGCCGGCGTCATCGGCGCTGTGCTCCGCGACCGGCGCACGCTCGCGGAAGAAGCCGCCATCGAAACCCGCGCGCTCGAGCTGCTCGACTACGTCGGCATCGCGGCGCGGGCGAACGACGCTTCCGGCAGCCTGCCGTACGGCGACCAGCGCCGCCTGGAGATTGCGCGCGCGCTGGCCACCGACCCGACGCTGCTCGCGCTGGACGAGCCGGCCGCCGGCATGAATGCCTCGGAAACGGTGGCGCTTCGCAAGCTGCTCGAGCGGATCCGCGCCGACGGCACGACGATCCTGCTGATCGAGCACGACATGAAGCTGGTGATGAAAGTCTGCGACCGCGTGCTGGTGTTGGACTACGGCGCGAAGATCGCCGAGGGCGTGCCGGCCGAAGTGCAAAAGGACCCGAAAGTCATCGAAGCCTACCTTGGGACACCCGCGTGAGCCTGCTCGAAATCCGCGGGCTCGAGGTGCGCTATGGCGGCATCCGCGCGGTCAAGGGGGTCGACCTCGAGGTCGGCGAGGGCGAACTCGTCTGCCTCATCGGCGCGAATGGCGCCGGCAAGACCAGCGTGCTCAAGGCGATCTGCGGGCTGCTGCCGGCTGCGGCGGGCAGCGTGACCTATGCCGGCAAGGCAATCACCGGGTTGCCTTCGTTCCGCCTGGTGCGCGAGGGGCTCGTGCTCGTGCCGGAGGGGCGGGGGATTTTCGGCCAGCTTTCGGTCGCCGAGAACCTTTCGATGGGCGCTTTCGCACGAAACGACGCGGCTGGGGTCAAACGCGACCTCGAGCGCATCCTGGCACTGTTTCCGCGCCTGGCCGAGCGCAGTACGCAGTCCGCCGGCACGCTGTCCGGTGGCGAGCAGCAGATGCTCGCGATGGGCCGGGCGCTCATGAGCAAGCCGCGGCTCTTGCTGCTGGACGAGCCGAGCATGGGGCTCGCGCCGCTCATGGTGGCGAAGATTTTCGAAGTGGTCCGCAAGATTTCATCGGAGGGCGTCACGATCCTGCTCATCGAACAGAACGCGCGCATGGCGCTCGAATCCGCCGGGCGCGGGTATGTGCTCGAATCCGGCGCGATCGCTCTGCAGGGCGAGGCGCGCGCGTTGCTCGCCGACCCGCGCGTGCGCGAAGCCTACCTGGGCGAGGAAGCCGCATGAAAATGTACCGGTACCGATACACGAACTGCCATAAGAGCCGCGCTGGCATTGGTTCTTCCAATTGAAATGTTGTGAATTCAGGCGGTAATCCATGATCCCGCGCGTCGTTCGCATCGGCGGCTACATCGCCGAGAAATCCCGCTGGGTGGCCGCGGCCGCCCGTCGACACCCGGTGCGCGCAGTGCTTTTCCTGCCCGCGCTCCTGCTGCTCTACGTGCTCTTGCTGGTGCCTTTCACGCCCGGCATCGGCGACCTGCGCAAGGCCAAGTCGGAGTCGCCCTCGGTCCTGATGTCCTCCGACGGCGTGGTGCTGGCCGAATTCAAGCGCATCAACCGCCAATGGGTGCCGCTCGAGAAGATTGCGCCGAACGTGGTCAACGCGCTCATCTCGATGGAGGACCGCCGGTTCTACGAACACCACGGCATCGATTTCCGGCGCGTCGGCGGCGCCCTCCTCAGCACGCTCAAGGGCGACCTGCAGGGCGGCTCGACGCTCACGCAGCAGCTCGCGCGCAACCTCTACCCGGAGGAAATCGGCCGCGCGGCGAACATCAACCGCAAGATCAAGGAGGCGATCACCGCCCTCAAGATCGAGGCGGTCTACACGAAGCGCGAGATCCTCGAGACCTACCTGAACACCGTGCCGTTCCTCTACAACGCGTTCGGCATCGAAATGGCGGCGCGCACGTATTTCGACAAGTCGGCCGACCGGCTCGACGTGCTGGAAGCCGCGACGCTGGTCGGCATGCTCAAGGGCACCAGCGCCTATAACCCGGTGCTGCACCCGGAGAAATCCCTTGCGCGCCGCAACCTCGTGCTTGCGCAAATGGCGAAGAACGGCAAGTTGCAGCCGGCGCAGGCCGAGGCGCTTTCGCGCCGCCCGCTCAAGCTGGACTTCGAGCGCCAGGTCGAATCGTTCGGCATCGCCCCGCATGTTTCGCAGTACGTCCGCCGGTGGCTCGCCGGCTGGGCCGACCAGCGCGATTTCGACATCCATGCCGACGGGCTGGTGGTCCACGTCACGCTCGATTCGCGCCTGCAGAAGGCGGCCAGCCAGGCGGTCACGCGCCAGCTGGCCCAGTTGCAGACCCTGGCCGACGGCCGGCGCCGTAAGGACGCGGACCGCGCGATCCTGCAGGCGGGATTCCTGGCCCTCGATCCGCGCAGCGGCGCTGTGCGCGCGTGGGTTGGCAGCCGCGACTACCGCGAAGAACAGTTCGACCACGTGAGCCAGGCACGCCGCCAGCCGGGCTCGACCTTCAAGCCTTTCGTTTACGGCGCTGCGTTCATGCGCGGCATGAGCCCGCTGCTGACGCTGATCGACGAGCAGGTGGTCTACCGGCTCCCCGGCGGGGGCACGTGGGCGCCGGCGGACGTCACCCCGCCGACCGGGCAGCCGATGACGTTGCGCGATGGCCTCGTCTACTCGAAGAACACGATTACCGCGCAAGTCATCGACCGCATCGGCGCGCCGAGCGTGGTGAATCTTGCGCAGGCGCTCGGCATCCGCCAAAGCAAGCTCGAGGCGGTGCCCTCGCTCGCGCTCGGCACCAGCCCGGTGACGCTGCGCGAGATGGTCGCGGCCTACGGCACGATCGCCAACGGCGGTCACTACGTCGAACCGATCCTCGTCAGCAACGTCACCGACCGCCACGGCAAGGTGCTCGAGGAATTCCATTCGATGCGCGAAGCGCAGATCGCGATGCCGCGGGCGCAGGCGCTGCAGCTCACCGACGTGATGCGCGGCGTGGTCGACGAAGGCACCGGCGCGGCGATCCGCCAGCGCTACGGCATCAACGCGGATGTGGCGGGCAAGACCGGCACCACGCAGGAAAACTCGGACGGCTGGTTCATCCTCATGCATCCGCACCTGGTGGCCGGCGCGCGCGTCGGCTTCAACGACAACAAGGTCACGATGGGCCCGTGGGGTGCAGGCGCGAGCAGCGCCTTGCCGATGGTGGGGGACGTCTTCCGCCAGGCGCTTCGCGGCGGGTATCTCGACCCGAACATCGAATTCGACATCCCGCGCACCCGCTACCCGCGCCCAGAGCGCCCGCGCGAAAGCGGGCCGCAACGGCAGGGGCCGGAAGAGGCGATTCGGGGATTCCTGAACGAACTGCGGCGGATCTTCCGCTAGGCGACGTGCCCGCCGCTAGGTGACGTGCTCGCCGCTAGGCGACATGTTCCGCGCGGAGGATTTTGGCCGCCGCGACCATCGAGCGCAGCTTGGCATCGGCCACGTCCCGCGGCAGGTATTTCATGCCGCAGTCGGGCGCGAGGATGACGTCCTCAGGCTTCATGTAGCGAAGAGCCTTGCGGATACGCTCGGCGACTTCCTCAGGCGTTTCTACCCTAAGGTCGAGCAAATCGATGCAGCCGACCATGATCTGCTTGCCCGGCAGCGTCTCGAGGACCTTGCAGTCGAGCTTGGACTGCGCGGTCTCGATCGAGATCTGGTTGCAGCTGCAGCCCGCCAGCTCGGGCAGGAACGAGTAGCCCGAAGGCCGCGCATGGATGATCGCCGCGTAGCCGAAGCAGATGTGCAGCGCGGTCGTGCCGGTGATGCCCTCGAGCGCACGGTTGGTGGCGGCGAGACCGAACTCGCGCGCCTTCTCCGGCCGCGCCTGAATGTAGGGCTCGTCGACCTGCACCACGTCCGCGCCGGCGGCGAAGAGGTCACGGATCTCCTCGTTGACCGCGACCGCGTAATCCATCGCGCACTCGGCCTCGGACTTGTAATAGTCGTTCTGCGCCTGCTGGCTCATGGTGAACGGCCCGGGCACCGTGATCTTCACCTGCCGCGTCGTGTGGCGCTTGAGGAACTTGAGATCCGCGACCTCGACCGCATGCTTGCGACGGATCTTGCCGGTCACGCGCGGTACAGGGTTGGGGTGACCGGAGCGGTCGAGGCCGGTCCCCGGGTTGTCGATGTCGATGCCTTCGAGCGCGGTGGCGAAGCGGTTCGAGTAGCTCTCGCGCCGGATCTCGCCGTCGGTGAGGATGTCGAGGCCGATCTCTTCCTGCGCGCGGATCGCGACGAGCGTCGCGTCGTCCTGCGCCTCGGCGAGGTACGGCTCGGGGATTCGCCAGAGCTCCTTGGCGCGCACGCGCGGCGGAAAGCGGCCGGCGAGTTTCTTGCGGTCGATCAGCCACTCGGGCTGCGGGTAGGAGCCGACGAGCGTCGTCGGAAAAAGGGGAAGGGTGCGCATCGAACCAGCGTAGCAGGGCGTGCGGGGAGCGGCAATCCGTGCTATGAAACGGCGCATGAAAAAAGCCCTCGCCGTTCTGTTCTCCTTGCTTACCTTGGCGCTCGCCGGCGCTGCGAATGCGCAGGCCTACCCGGCCAAGCCGGTGCGGCTGCTCGTGCCCTTCGCGCCGGGCGGTACGACCGACGTGCTCGCGCGTCTTGTCGCGCAGAAGCTCGCCGATGCGCTCGGACAGCAGTTCGTCATCGAGAACAAGCCGGGCGCCGGCGGCAACATCGGCACCGAGCTCGCGGTGAAATCGGCGCCGGACGGCTACACGCTGGTCATGAGCTTCGACGGCACGATGGCGATCAACCCGAACACCTACGCCAAGATGCCTTTCGATGCGCAGAAAGACCTGGTCGCGGTGGCCAACGTCGCGCAGGTGCCCTTGCTGATCGTCGTGCATCCGGGCGTTGCGGCAAAAAACATCGCCGAGTTCGTCGCGCTGGCCAAGGCAAGCCCGGGTCGCATCAACTACTCCTCAGCCGGGCACGGCAGCACCGGGCACCTCACCGGCGAGCTCTTCCGCTCGCGCGCCGGCATCGAGATCGTGCACGTGAACTACAAGGGCGGCGGGCAGGCGGTGCAGGACCTGCTCGGCGGCCAGATCCAGATGCTCGTGACCGCGCTGCCCACGGTCGAGGGACACCTGAAAGGCGGCAAGCTGAAGGCGCTGGCTTTCACTTCGTCCAAGCGCGTGCCGGGCGCGCCTGACGTCCCGACCATGGCCGAGTCCGGCTATCCGGGACTCGAGGTGCTCTCGTGGTACGGGATTCTCGCGCCGGCCGGGACGCCTCAAGACATCGTCCGCAAGCTCAACGCGGAGATCAATCGTGTGCTCCAGTTGGCGGATGTGCGCGAGCGCCTCACCGCGCTCGGCACCGAACCCACCGGCGGTACACCCGAGCAGTTCGCGCAATTGATCCGCACCGACACCGCACGCTGGGCGAAAGTGGTGTCCGACGCGGGGATCCGCATCGAGTGAAGAGGCCATGACGACAAATATCCATCGGCGCCGCTTGTTGTTCGCGGGTTGCGCGCTTGCGCTGCCAATCACCGGTCGCGCGGCCGACTATCCCAGCCTGAAACCGATCAGGATGGTCGTGCCTTTCGCGCCGGGCGGAAGCTCCGACGTGGTGGGGCGGCTGCTCGCAACGCAGATTTCGGCCAGTCTCAAGCAATCCGTGTTGATCGACAACCGTGGAGGCGCCGGCGGCACGATCGGTTCGGACATCGTGGCCAAGGCCGCGCCCGACGGCTACACGCTGCTCCTCGTCGATGCGCTGCATATCGTCAGCCCCCTGTACATCCGCAACACGCTTTACGACCCGATCAAGGATTTCACGCCGGTGGCGATGATCGCAAGATCGCCCGCCTTCCTCGCGTGCAACGTCGGTTTCGAAGCCAGGACCATCGCGGAGATGGTCGCGCTGGCCCTCAAGGCGCCAGGCAAGGTGACGATCGGTTTGCCGGGCTCGGGGAGCATCGTGATCGAGATGCTGAAGCTGCGCAGCAAGGCGCAGTTCACGCTGGTCCCTTACAAGGGCGGCGCGCCGGCGATCAACGACCTGGTGAGCGGGAACGTCGACATGGTGGCAGGCACCATCGCCACGTTCTCGGGCTTCGTGAAGTCCGGCAAGCTGCGCCTGCTGGCCACCACCGGCCGCACGCGCCATCCCGACTATCCCGACGTCCCGACGTTCGCGGAAGCCGGTTTGCCCGACATGGAGTATGAGCAGTGGTTCGGCCTTTTGGCGCCGGCCAACCTGCCCCGGGCGGTCGGGGAAACGTTAGGAGTCGCTATTGCGCAGGCGATCCGGGTACCCGAGTTGCGCGAGCGATTCGAGCGGCTCGCGCTGGAGCCGTTTGTCCTCGGTCCGAACGAGTTTCGCGCCCGCGTCCAGGCCGACTCCGATCGCTGGCGCAAGATCGCCAACGACGCCGGAGTGAAGCCGGTCGATTAGCGCCGACTATCGCGCCTTGCCGTCGCGCAGGGTGGTGTCCTGACCGACGGGCGGATTGGCAATGGCCTCTTCGAGCGTGAGTTCCTCGCGCCAGTCCTCGGGCGGCCGCACGCGACCATCGGCGCCGACCTGATCGAGGCCCCAGAAAATCTCGAGGAAATGATTGTCCGGGTCGCGGAATTCCACCGCGACCTGGCAGCCCGCACGGCGCCGGCCGTGGAATTCGATTTTCACGCCGTGCCGCTCCAGGTGGGCGCGGGCGTGCACGACTTCATCGAGCGTGTCCACCTCGAAGGCCAGGTGGTGCATCTCCCGGCCGGCGGAAAGCGCTTGCGCCCCGCCGACCAAGGCGACACCGTGGTGGTCCGCATTGCAGCGCATGAACACCATGCCGCCTTTCATCATGCTCTCTGGGTAGACGTCGGAAACGCGAAAACCCAGCACGCTGGTGTAGAACTCGACCGAGCGCTCGAGGTCGGCCACCTTGAGGACGACGTGCCCGATCTTGGTCACGTTGAACGGCAGGCCGGCCGGTGGCGCCATGCGCCGCAGCGCCTCGGCTTCGGGACTGCGCAGGCCTTCGAGATCGACTACGCCTCTGGGCATCGGGGCCTCCTTCAGGTCTGGGGCGTTGCGAGGTCCGCCTCGGTGGTGAAACTGTCGGCGTAGAACTCGTCTTCAGGCAATTTGCAGTGAGCGATGAAGTCTGCGCGCGCCGAGTCGACCATGATCGGCACGCCGCAGGCATAGACCTGGTGCGCCGAGAGGTCCGGAAAATCCTCCATGACGGCGCGGTGCACGAAGCCGGTGCGGCCCTGCCACGAATCTTCCGGCTGGGCATCCGAGATGACCGGCACGTATTTGAAGAAGGCACCCAGCTCGCTCGCCCATTTCAGTGCGATCTCGTGCATGTAGAGGTCCTGCGGGCGGCGGCCGCCCCAGTACAGCGTCATCGGCCGCTCGATGCCCTTGTGGATCGCGTGCTCGATGATCGACTTGATCGGCGCGAAGCCGGTGCCGGAAGCCACGTACACGATCGGCTTTTCCGAATCCTCGCGCAGGAAGAACGTGCCGAGCGGCGCCTCGAAGCGCAGGATGTCTTTTTCCTTCATCTTGCCGAAGACGTGGTCGGTAAACTGCCCGCCGGCCACGTGGCGCACATGGATCTCGACCAGCTCGTCGTCATGCGGCGCGTTGCCCATCGAGAAGCTGCGGCGCTTGCCGTCGCGCAGGATGAATTCAAGGTATTGCCCGGCGAGGAATTGCAGCCGCTCGTTTGCCGGCAGCTTGAGCTTGAGGACGATCACGTCGTCGGTGACTTTCTGCAGCGAATGGATGCGGCAGGGCAACGTCTTGACCTGGATATCGCCGGCCTTACGCACGAGGCGCGCCTCGAGCACGCAATCCGAGAGCGGCTTGGCCTGGCAGAAGAGCGCCTTGCCTTCCGCGCGCTCGGCCGCAGGCAAGGCCTTCTCCTGGTAGGTGCCGTAGTCGATCGTGCCGGAAACGATTTTCCCCTTGCACGAGCCGCAAGCGCCGTTCTTGCAGCCGTAAGGGATCACGATGCCGGAGCGCAGCGCCGCCGCGAGGACCGACTCGCCGGTCTCGACCTGGAAGGTTTCGCCGCCGGGGGACAGGGTTATGTTGTGCATGTTGCGTAAAATGGCGGGATGAAGCGCCTGCTATTGATCGGTTTTGGCGACATCGCCCATCGTACCGCCGCGAAGTTGCCGCAAGGCTTCGACATGCGCACCGTTTCGCGCAGCAACGGCTTCGACCTGGATCGTCCCGAAACGCTGCGCTCGATTTCAGGTTGGGCCGACGCGGTGCTGCATTGCGTCCCTCCGCCGGCCGAGGGGGCTGCGGATCCACGTACCGAAGCCTTGCTTGCCGCGCTCGAAACAGGCGGCATTCTACCAAGCCGGTTCGTCTACATCAGCACGAGCGGCGTGTATGGCGACTGCGGCGGCGCGCTGGTCGACGAGACGCGGCCGGTCAATCCGCAAACACCGCGCGCAGTCCGCCGAGCCGACGCAGAAACGCGCTTGCTGCAATGGGGCAGGCTGCACGATATTGCAGTCACGGTGCTGCGCGCGCCCGGCATTTATGCGGCCGATCGTTTGCCCGTCGAGCGATTGAAGCAAGGCATCCCGGTGCTGGCCGACGACGAGGATGTGTACACCAACCACATCCATGCCGACGATCTCGCCGCCATCGCGCTCGCCGCATTGGAAGGCGACAAGCCGGCAGGGGTCTATAACGCCTCTGACGACTCGCAGCTCAAGATGGGGGCCTGGTTCGATCTGGTGGCCGATCGTATGGGCCTCAAGCGGCCGGAGCGCGTTTCACGCAGCGAGGCGGCAACGCGAATCCCGGCTTCGATGCTTTCGTTCATGCGCGAGTCGCGACGCCTCGACAACACGAGGATGAAGGCCCAGCTCGGCGTGCGGTTGCGTTACCCAACGGTCCATGACGGTGTGCCGGAGAAGCGGCTGGCCGCATGAATGACATTGACGCTTCAGGCGTGCTCGTCGTCATCACCAACCTGCCCGATCGTGCCTCGGCGGAGAAGCTCGCGGATTCCCTCGTCGAAGCGCGCGTTGCAGCCTGCGTCAACATCCTCGCGCCCTGCCGGTCGGTCTATCGCTGGGAGGGGAAGATCCAGCATGACGAAGAGCACCCGATGCTCATCAAGACCACGGTAGAGCGTTACGCGGCCCTCGAGGCAGCCATCCGCGCCGGGCACCCTTACGAACTTCCCGAGATCGTGGCTGTCAAAGCGGGGCCCGGCTTGCCGGCCTATTTCGACTGGGTCAAAGAAGAAGCCCGCGCATGAATGCCTCACGCCTCGTTGCCTGGCTGCTCGCCGTGTTGTTCGCGCTGCTGGCGGGGATGGCGCACGCGGTGAAGGAGTCCGAGCTGCTCGAGCCGGAAAAGGCCTTCCGCATGACCACGCGCGTGATCGACGATCGCACGGTCGAGGTGAGTTTCGCGATCGCCCCCGGCTATTACCTGTATCGCGAGCGCTTCCAGTTCGAGCAGGATGCCGGCTTTGGCTCGGCGTTCAGGTTCGGCACGCCGGAGTTCCCCAGGGGCGTGAGGAAGAAGGACGAGTTCTTCGGCGAGGTCGAAACCTATCGCAACGAAGTCGCGATCCGCGTGCCGGTTGAGAAGCCGGCTTCGGGCGACGACACGCTCCGCCTGCTGGTGACTTCGCAAGGCTGCGCGGACGTGGGTGTCTGCTACGTGCCGATGCAAACCAAGGCGAGCCTCAAGTTCGGCGGCGGGGCGGCGGGCTCCCCCGTGCCGGGCGCAGTGGCGAGCGCGTCGAGCGCGCCCTCGCTGACGCAAGGCCCGGATTCGGTTGCGCCGTCTTCGTACAAGGCCTCCCGGTTCTCCGGTTCCGCAAGCGACTTCGACATCGTCGCGCTGTTCGAATCCGGCAGCTTCTGGTTCGTGCTGGCGAGTTTCCTTGGCTTCGGCGTGCTGCTCGCCTTCACGCCTTGCGTGCTGCCGATGGTTCCGATCCTCTCTGGGATCATCGCGGGCGAAGGCCGCGACCTCAACAAGGTGCGGGCGCTGATCCTTTCAGTGGCCTACGTGCTCGGCATGGCGGTCACCTATGCAATCGCCGGCGTCGCCGCGGCGTATTCCGGCACGCTGATCGCGGCGGCGCTGCAAAACCCCTGGGTGCTCTCGGCCTTTGCGCTGGTGTTCGTCTGGCTCGCGTTGTCGATGTTCGGCTTCCACGACCTGCAGTTGCCCGCCTTCCTGCATGATCGCCTTTCTTCGACGCACCAGAAGCTGCGTGGCGGCCATGTCGCATCGGTTGCAGCGATGGGCGTGCTCTCCGCGATCATCGTGAGCCCCTGCGTGGCTGCGCCGCTAGCCGGCGCATTGTTGTACATAAGCCAGTCGCGCGACGTGGTGCTCGGCGGGAGCGCGCTGTTCGCCATGGCCCTCGGCATGGGCGTGCCGCTGGTCGTCGTGGGCGTCTCCGAGGGCGCCTTCCTGCCCAAGTCGGGCCCGTGGATGGAAGGCGTGAAGAAATTCTTCGGCGTGTTGCTGCTAGCGGTCGCGGTGTGGATCGTGTGGCCGGTGCTGTCGCCGCTGATCTCGTCGAAGCCCGCGCCGCATGGCCTCGCCTTCCAGCGCATCAACTCGGTCGCGGAGCTCAACGAAAAGCTGCGCTCGCCCGGCAAGCCGGTCCTGCTCGATTTCTATGCGGACTGGTGCGTGTCGTGCAAGGAGATGGAGTCGTTCACGTTCACCGATGCGCGGGTCAAGGCGAAGATGCAGGGCATGACGCTGCTGCAGGCCGACGTGACCGCGAACACCGACGAGCACAAAGAACTGCTGAAGCGCTTCTCGCTCTTCGGGCCGCCGGGCATCGTCTTTTTCGATGCCGGCGGGGCGGAGATCCGCGGCCTGCGCGTGATCGGCTACCAGAAGGCCGACACGTTCCTGGGCGCGCTCGACCGGGCGGCCGGAAACTGATTAAACTCGACCTTCGCTTCGTCGAGGGGAGAGATCGATGTTACGCACCAGCCTGTTCGCCTGCCTGCTGGCCGTTGCCGGCGCCGCGCTTGCCCAACCCAAGCTCATCGCGATCGCCAACTTCGGCGAGCATCCGGCGTTGCGCGCCGCGGTCAACGGATTCAAGGCCGAGGTCGTCAGGCAGGGCTTCGTCGAGGGCAAGGACGTGGCCTTCGACGACCAGCACATCAATTTCGACCGCACGCTGATTCCCCAGTTGCTGACTGGCGCGCAGGCAAAAAAGCCCGCGCTGATCCTCGCGGTGACCACGCCGATCGCGCAATCCTCGATCCGGGTGGTCACCGACAAGTCGATCCCGATCGTGTTCATGTCGGTGGTCGATCCAGTCGTGGCGCAGATCGTGCCCTCATGGCAGGCGGGCTCGGCGACGCACACCGGCGCCACGTTGTACCCCGACTTCAACGCCTCGCTGGCTTTCCTCAAGCAGCTGATGCCGAACGCGAAGCGCATCGGCGTGCCGTACAACCCGGGCGAGGACAACGACAAGACCAACATGAGCGAGATGCGCGCGATCGCGCCAAAGCATGGCTTGGAGGTCGTCGAGGTCGGCATCGACAGCCCGAACGACGTGGCGCAGCGCATCCAGTCTCTGCAGGGCAAGGTCGACGCGGTGTTCGTGATCCAGTCGAACATCCTTCAGACGAGCCTGCCGGTGATTGCCGCTTCCACCCAGCGGATTGGCGTGCCGGCGATCAACACGCTCGACACGCCGGTGCGCAACCACACTTTCCTCGCCGCGCACGCGTTGTCCTACGAGCGCATGGGCGCCAATGCCGGCCGCATCGCGGCGCGCATCCTCAAGGGCGAGAAGCCCGCGGCAATCGCCCCGCACCGGCCGACCGCCGAGGATTTCTCGCTGGTGATCAGCAGGAAGCAACTGGCGCAGTGGAAGATGGAAGCGCCGCCTTCGCTCGTCAAGTACGTGATCGACTGAGGCGGAAAGCGACCGTAGACGCTCGAGGGCCCCGGCCGCGATGATAGCCATCGACTCGGCGCGCAAGCTCTTTCATCGCGGCACGCCGGATGAGCGGGCGGCGCTCGACGGTCTCTCGCTCGACCTGGAGGACGGCAGCTTCGCGGTCGTCATCGGCTCCAATGGCGCCGGCAAATCCACCCTGCTGAACGCGCTGGCCGGCTCGATCGAGCTCGACGGCGGCTCGATCCGCATCGACGGTACGGACGTCACGCGCTGGTCGCAACTGCGCCGGGCCGCACTGGTGGCGCGCGTCCTGCAGGATCCGATGCAGGGCACGTTGCCCGCACTCAGCATCGAAGAAAACCTTGCGCTTGCAGAAATGCGCACCGTGGGCCGGGGTCTTGGGCCCGCGCTCACGCCGGCAAGGCGCGAGCGCCAGGCCGCGCTGCTGGCCGGGTTCGGCATGGGACTCGAATCGAGGCTCGGCGCGCGCGTCGGCCTGCTTTCCGGGGGGCAGCGCCAGGCGCTTGCGCTGGCCATGGCGGTCATGAACGCGCCGCGCGTGCTGCTGCTCGACGAGCACGCCGCCTCGCTCGATCCGCGCACGGCGGAAGTCGTCATGCAGGCTACGCTCGATGCGGTAAAAGCCGCGGGCCTCACCACGCTCATGGTGACCCACAACATGCAGCACGCGATCCGCTACGGCGATCGACTGCTGATGCTCGATGCCGGGCGCATCAGGCTGGATGTGCGCGGTGAGGAGAAGCGCATCCTCACGGTCGAAGCACTGGTCGAGCGGTTCCGGCTCGCGGACGACCGGATGCTGCTCGCCTGATGGAAATCGCGTGATAGAAACCCTTACCAGCTTCTGGAACCTCGTGCCCGTGACACTGGTGCAGGGGCTCCTCTACGCGTTCATCGCAATGGGCGTGATGATCCCGTTCCGGCTTCTCGCGTTTCCGGACCTCACCAGCGAAGGCAGCTTTCCGCTCGGCGGCTGCATTTGTGCGGTCCTGCTGGTGGCCGGCGTGCACCCGCTCATTGCGACGCTGGTGGCCGTGATCGGAGGGGTGGCCGCAGGCGCGGCGACGGCTTTCATCCACCTGCGCTTTCGCATCAATACGCTGCTCGCCGGCATCCTCGTGATGACGATCCTCTACAGCGTGAACCTGCGCGTGCTCGGCAAGGCCAACGTCGCGCTGCTCGCGAATGAAACCGTGCTCTCGGCGATCTCGCCGGCAATCGTAACGAGCGTTAATCTGCAAATGCTTTTCTTTGCGGTGCTGATCGCTGTAGTGCTCGCGGTGCTCTACTGGTTCCTGCGCACCGAGGCGGGGCTGACGTTGCGCGCTGTGGGCGTGAATCCGTCGCTGGTGCCGTCGCTGCGAATCAATCCATGGACCTGGATCGTCGCCGGCCTCGCGCTCGCCAACGGGCTCTCGGCACTGGCGGGCGCAGTGGCGGTGCAGCTGCAGGGATTCGCCGACGTGCACATGGGGTTCGGCGTGCTGATCAACGGCCTTGCCGCGCTCATCATCGGCGAGACGCTGATCGGGCGCACCACGGTGATGCGCCAATTGGCCGCGCCGGTGGTCGGGTCGATCGTCTATTATCAGCTGGTCTCGCTTGGGCTTGCCTTGGGGCTGAAACCCGCGGACCTCAAGCTTGCCACTGGGCTTTTCGTGCTGGCGACGCTGGCGCTGCCGGCCCTCAAGCGCGGCAGCGAGCCCGAAAAGCTGCGCGAGTAATCCTGTAATCCACTCTTTATCGAGGCACTCCATGCGCAAACACATCCGCGGCATCGACCACGCCGTCATTCTCGTTCACGACCTCGATCGCGCCCAGGACACCTTTTCGCGGCTCGGCTTCACGCTTACGCCGCGCGGCTATCACACGCTCGGCTCGCAGAACCACTGCCTCATGTTCGGCACCGATTACATCGAGCTGCTGGCGGTGCCGATTCCACACCCGGCGATGCAGTACTTCACCGATTTCCTCGCCACCAGGGAAGGGCTCGCCGCGATCGCGCTTGCCACGGACGATGCCAACGGCGCGCACGCGGAACTCGCCAAGGCCGGCATCGAAGCGGACGCGCCGCTCGATTTTTCGCGTCCGGTGATTCTTCCACAGGGCTCGCGCGACGCGTCGTTCCGCATCGTGCGGCTGCCGCCGGCGGCCACGCCCGGCGGGCGCACTTTCCTTTGCCAGCATTTCACGCGCGACGTGGTCTGGCGGCCGGGCTACCTGGATCACGCGCTCGGCGTGACCGGGATCGCCGGGATCGCCGTGACTAGCGACCAGGTGCCGAAACACGCGGGCGACTATGCAAAGGTTTTTGGCGGCAAGCCGCAGCCGATCGCCGAGGGACTGCGTGTCGACACCGGCAGTGCGCCGATCGCGATCGCAAGCGCGGCGAAGCTTGCCGCGCGATTGGGCGCGTCGGCGTTGCCCGGGCGGCAAGCGCCGGTGCTTGCAGCGGTGTTCTTTCGTGTGAAGGACCGCGGCGCGTCGGTCGCGGTCATGAAGCGCGGCGGCTTCAACCCGCGCCTGCTCGCCGACGGCTCGAGCGTGATCGACGCAAGCGAGGCGAACGGCGTCGCCCTTGTGTTCGGCTAGCCTTTGCCTTTGCGGATCTCGCGCGCAGCGTCCAGCGCGAAGTAGGTCAGAATCCCGTCGGCCCCGGCGCGCTTGAAAGCGATGAGCGACTCCATGATCACGTTCCCGGCCAGCCAGCCGTTGGCGATTGCGGCCTGCAGCATCGCGTACTCGCCGGAGACCTGGTAGACGAAAGTCGGTGCGCGGAACTCGTCTTTGACCCGCCGCACGATGTCGAGGTAAGGCATGCCCGGCTTCACCATCACCATGTCGGCACCTTCCGCGAGGTCGAGGCCGACCTCCCAGAGCGCCTCGTCCGAATTGGCCGGATCCATCTGGTAGGTCTTCTTGTCGCTCTTGCCGAGATTTTTCGCGGAACCGACGGCGTCGCGGAACGGCCCATAGAAGCCCGAGGCGTACTTGGCCGAGTAGGCCATGATCTTGGTGTGGATCAGGCCGGATTTTTCCAGCGCCGCGCGGATGCGGCCGATGCGCCCGTCCATCATGTCCGAGGGCGCCACGATGTCGACGCCGGCCTCGGCCTGCACGAGGGCCTGCTTCTCGAGCACGGCCAGCGTCACGTCGTTGATGATGTAGCCGGCCTTGTCGATCACGCCGTCCTGGCCGTGCGAGGTGTAGGGGTCGAGCGCAACGTCGGTCATGATGCCGAGTTCGGGAAAGCGTTTTTTCAGCTCGCGCACCACGCGGGGAATGAGGCCTTTGGGGTTGTGCGCCTCCTTGCCGTCGAGCGACTTCAGTTTCTGCTCGATCACCGGGAAGAGCGCCATCACCGGCACGCGCAACTCGAGGCATTCCTCCGCCACCTTGAGCAAGCGGTCGAGGGTCACACGCTCCACGCCGGGCATCGATGCAACTTTTTCGCTGCGCGCCTTTCCATCAAGGACGAACACCGGATAGATGAGGTCGTTGGGCGTCAGGACGTGCTCGCGCATGAGGCGGCGGGAGAAATCGTCGCGGCGCATGCGCCGCATGCGCGTCAGCGGAAATTTGCCGATCGACCCGTTTTTCATAAGATACTTGGCTCCGAG
>JANMDK010000295.1:0-7657 GCA_031376265.1 Pseudomonadota bacterium | reverse complement strand
GGTACGCGACGCCGAGGCCCTGCGCCAGTTGCATGGCCGAAGGTCGGCTCGAATCCGGGATCGGGATCACCACGTCGATCTTGAGGTGGCTGTAGTGCTTGCGTATTTTTTCCGCCAGCTTCTCGCCCATGTTGAGGCGCGTTTCGTAGACAGAGACGCCGTCGATGAGCGAGTCGGGCCGCGCAAGGTAGACGAACTCGAAGATGCAGGGGTTCAGCGTCGCGTTCGGCGCGCACTGCTGGCTGAAGAAGTTGCCGTCCTCGTCGATGAAGACCGCCTCGCCGGGCGCGATGTCGCGCAGCACCCGAAAGCCGAGCGCGTCGATCGCCACGCTCTCGGAGGCCACCATGTATTCCGGGCCGTCCGGGGTTTCGTTGATGCCGATGACCGCCGGGCGGATACCGTACGGGTCGCGAAAGGCCAGCACGCCATAGCCCGAGATCAGCGCGGTAACGGTGTAGGCACCGCGGCAGCGCCGGTGCACATTGGCCACGGCGGCAAAGATCGTCTGCGGGTCGAGGCGCAGCTTGACCGAGCCTTTTTCGAGCTCGTGCGCGAGCACGTTGAGCAGCACCTCCGAATCCGAGCTGGTGTTGATGTGCCGCAGGTCCTGCCGGAACATCTCTTCCTTGAGCTCATCGGAATTCGTGAGATTGCCGTTGTGGCCGAGCACGATCCCAAATGGTGAGTTTACGTAGAAAGGCTGCGCCTCGGCCGAGTTGGAGGCCGAACCCGCGGTGGGATAGCGGCAATGCGCAATGCCCATGTTGCCGGGCAGCGAGCGCATGTTGCGCGTGCGGAAGACATCCCTCACTTGGCCGGTACCCTTGTGCATGTGGAAGGACTTGTGCTCGCTGGTGACGATGCCGGCGGCGTCCTGGCCGCGGTGCTGGAGCAGCAGCAGCCCGTCGTAGAGCAGCTGGTTGACCGGAGAGCGGGCGACGATTCCGAGGATTCCACACATGGAAGTGCTCCGACGCGGTTAGGCGTCAATCATAGCGCAGGCGCTGCGCAAGCGAGTCGGGGAGCCACGGCTTGAGGGCCAGGGCCATATCCTTCAGGTACGGGCCTGTTGCGGATTCTTTCCACCACGCCTGGCGGGGCGCGCTGGTGAGCCCCGCGAGCAGCACTGCGGCCAGCACCAGGAGGGCGGCACGCGCTATCCCGAACAACGCGCCGAGGACCTTGTCGAGCGGACCCAGGCCGACTGCATTCACGAGCTTGGACATCAGCATCCCGACCAGTGCGCTGCAGATCAGGGCGGATATGAAGATTGCAAGGAAAGCCGCCAGGGTGCGTAGCGAATCGCTGGGAATCGCCTGCGGGAGGTGGGTGGACAGCGGTCCTGCGAAGAGGTTCGCCGCGAGGAGCGCGATGATCAGGCCGGCGAGCGAGAAGATCTCTCGCACCACGCCGCGGATCGCGCTCATGACCACCGACACCAGCAGCACGCCGATCACGGCGTAGTCGAGCCAGGTCATTTCAGGATCGGGTTGGCCGCGTTGAGGCCGAGCGCTTTCGCGCGCTCACGGGCCTTCTCGGCGGCTTCTTTCGAGTCGTAAGGCCCGAGCCGGATGCGTGTGACCGGGCCCTTGGACGTCGCGACGGTTTCCACGTAGTGCGCGAGTTTCGCCGTCGTGAGCTGGTCGGTGATCTCCTTGACCTTTTCCGCGCTCGCAAAAGCGCCGACCTGAGCCACGTATTTCTCGCCGCTGGACGGCGCGGGGGCCGGCGCAGGAGCAGGTTTCTCCGCGGCCTTCGGCGGTGCCGGGGCTTTTTCGGCCGGCTTCGGCGCGGGCGGCGCTTTCTTTTCGACCGGTTTCGGCTCGGCCTTGGGTTCCGGCTTCGGTTCGGCCTTGGGTTCGGCTTTCGGTGGCTCGGGCGTGGCCACAGGCGCGGCCGCCTGTGGAAGCATCGGGGCCACTTTGGACGCGACCCCGGGCGCGACCTTGGGCGTGAACTTGCTGCCCTCTTCGTTCGGGATGCGGATGTTCACGGTCGGCGCGTTCTGCCTCGGCTCCGGATCGAACACCATCGGCAGCACGATGACCGCGAGCAGCACCAGGGCAATGGCCCCGACGAGGCGGCGGCGTCCGCGCTTTTGCAGCGTGCTTACGTCCTGCGCCGTCTTATGGTTCTTTTCAGCGTTCGAGCGCTCGGCCATGTTTTCCGCTTTTTCAGGGCCTGGCGCGCGCCGACAAGTGTTGCATGACGTCGGCCACGGTCAGGAAGGACCCGAAAACCGCGATTTTATCAGCTTCGCCTGCTTGTCTCTTCGCCGCCTCGAACGCCTCGACCGGCGAATCGTGCAGATCCACGGGCGACTTGACGCCCTCGGCCGCAAGGATCGCGGCAAGCTCGACCGAGCTCGTGCCGCGAGGCCCCGGCAACGTCGCAAGGTGCCAGCGGGTGATGCGAGGCACCAGGGCGCGCACTACGCCGGCGATGTCCTTGTCGCGCAATGCGCCGAACACCGCATGCGTTTCGGGGGCGAAGCCGCTGTCGGAAAGGTTGGCCGCGAGGTTGCGCGCCGCCTGCGGGTTGTGGGCGACGTCGAGGATGATCGCCGGGCGCCCGGGGAGCACCTGGAAGCGCGCTGGTACCTCCACTTCTGCCAGGCCGCGGCGGATGTCCTGCATCGCCACCGGCAGCTTGTCGCGCAGCGTGTCGAGCGCGGCAATCGACGCCGCTGCGTTGACGAGCTGGATCGGGCCGCGCAACGCCGGGTAGGCGAGCGCCGGGCGTTTCCCGCCCGGCCCCCAGTAGACCCACTGGTCGCGCTCCGCGGTGAAGCCGAAATCGCGCCCGCCCAGAAGCAGCTGCGCGCCCACGGCCGCGGCAATGTCGAACACCGATTGCGGCGGCTTGGCATCGGCGACGATCGCCGGCCGCCCGGCGCGGAAGATGCCCGCCTTCTCGCGCCCGATGTCCTCGCGCGTCGGCCCGAGATAATCCATGTGGTCGAGGTCGATGCTGGTGAGCATCGAACACGCCGGGTCGAAGACATTAACTGCGTCCAAACGCCCGCCGAGGCCGACTTCCAGGATCCAGGCATCGAGCGGTTGGCGCGCGAACAGCCAGGCGGCGCCCAGCGTGCCGTATTCGAAATAGGTGAGCGGGATGTCGCCGGCCGCCTTGTGGACCGCCGCAAACGCTTCGGCGAGAGCGCCATCCGTCGCTTCGCGCGAATCGATCCTCACGCGCTCGTTGTAGCGCACGAGGTGCGGCGAGGTGTAAAGCCCGGTGCGGTAGCCGGCGCAGCGCAGGATGCTTTCCAGCATCGCGCAGGTCGAGCCCTTGCCGTTCGTGCCGCCGACGATGATGACCGGGCACCCGGGCTGGATCGCCAATCGCGCAAGCACTGCCTGCACCCGGTCGAGGCCGAGCGCGATAGCCTTCGGATGCTGGCGCTCGATGAACGCCAGCCACTCTGCGAGGGTCTGCAAGAGTTAGTTAGTGCTTTCCGCCGGCATGCCTTGCAGCAAGGCCAGCAGGACGGCCAGCTTGTCGCGCATCTGGCGGCGGTCGATGATCATGTCGATCGCGCCTTTCTCGAGCAGGAACTCCGAGCGCTGGAAGCCCTCTGGCAGCTTCTGGCGCACGGTCTGCTCGATCACGCGCGGCCCGGCGAAGCCGATCAGCGCCTTGGGCTCGGCCACTACGATGTCACCGAGGAAAGCGTAGCTCGCCGACACGCCGCCTGTCGTGGGATCGGTGAGCACGGAGATGAAAGGGAGGCCTCGCTCGCCAAGTTCGGTGAGCGCCGCCGTGGTCTTGGCCATCTGCATGAGGGACAGCAATCCTTCCTGCATGCGCGCCCCGCCGCTCGCGGTGAACACGACGAAAGGCAGCTTCTCGTCGATTGCGAGCCGCACGCCGCGCACGAAGCGCTCGCCCAGCACCGAGCCCATGGTGCCGGCCATGAAATCGAACTCGTGCGCCGCGACCACCACGCCGATCGACTTGATCGAGCCTTGCAGCACGACCAGCGACTCGGTCTCGCCGCTGTTCTCGTTGGCCTCCGACAGCCTTTCGGGATAGCGGCGAGAATCCTTGAACTTGAGGCTGTCGACCGGCAGCACCTCGGCGCCGATCTCGAAGCGGCCGTCTTCATCGAGCAGCGCCTCGAGCCTCGCGCGCGCGCCGATGCGGCGATGGTGGCCGCACTTGGGGCAGACGTTGAGGTTCTTCTCGAGGTCGGTCGCGTAGAGGACTGCGTCGCACGAGGGACACTTGGTCCAGAGCCCCTCGGGCACCTGCTTGCGCGCGGCGCCCTCGACGCGCTTGATCTTTGGCGGAAGGAGTTTCTGGAGCCAGCTCATCTTCGCATCCCTCCCGGATCAGGAATCGATTGCCGCTCGAATCGGCTGGATCAGCTGCTCGACCCGCTTGACGGCCTGCTCCGGCCCGGCCGCCTCGATTTCCTCGATGATGCGGGCGCCTATGACCACGGCATCGGCGACCTGCGCGATCGCTTTCGCCGAAGCGGCATCGCGAATGCCGAAACCGACGCCGATCGGCAGTTTGGTCGCCGCTCGGATTTTCGGCAAATGCGCGGCCACGGCGGAAGTATCGATATGGCCGGCGCCGGTCACGCCCTTGAGCGACACGTAATAAAGAAACCCGCTGCCGACGCGCGCGACTTCCTTGATGCGCGCATCGGTCGAGGTCGGCGAAAGCAGGAACACCTGGTCGACGCCGTGCTTGCCGCAGAGCGCGGCGAACTCGGCGCATTCCTCCGGCGGGTAGTCGACCACGATCACGCCGTCAACGCCGGCCGAGGCCGCATCGACGACGAATTTTTCAACGCCCATCGCCTCGATCGGGTTGGCGTAGCCCATGAGCACGATCGGCGTGGCCGCATCCTTGGCGCGGAACTCGCGCACCATGCCGAGCACATCCACGAGGCCGACGCCTTTCTTGAGCGCGCGCTCCGACGATCGCTGGATCGCGGGCCCGTCGGCCATCGGGTCCGAGAACGGCACGCCGATCTCGAGGATGTCGCAGCCGGCGCGCACAAGCGCATGCAGCAGCGGCACCGTCATTTCCGGGCCGGGATCGCCTGCGGTGATGTAGGGGATCAGCGCTTTCCTGCGCACCGCGCGCAAGGCCTCGAACTTCGCGGGAATGCGCGACATCAGAACGGCAGGCCGGCCCGTTGCGCGACGGTATGCATGTCCTTGTCGCCACGCCCGGAAAGGTTGACCAGCAGGATCTTGTCCTTGGGCAAAGTCGCCGCGAGCTTGGCCGCATAGGCCAGAGCATGCGCGGACTCGAGCGCGGGAATGATGCCTTCGAGGTGGCACAGGTCGTGGAAGGCCTTGAGCGATTCGGCATCGGTGACCGCTACGTATTCCGCCCGGCCTGCATCCTTGAGCCAGGCGTGCTCGGGTCCTACGCCCGGATAGTCGAGGCCCGCGGAGACCGAATGCGTCTCGATGATCTGGCCGTTGGCGTCTTGCAGGAGATAAGTGCGGTTGCCGTGCAGCACGCCGGGCTTGCCTGCGCAGAGCGAAGCCGCATGCTTGCCGGTGGAGAGGCCCTCGCCGGCCGCTTCGACGCCGATGAGGCGCACGCTTTCTTCCTTGATGTACGGATAGAAGATGCCCATTGCGTTCGAGCCGCCGCCGACGCAGGCGATGACCGCATCCGGCTGGCGCCCGGTCATCTCGGGCACCTGCACCTTGCATTCCTCGCCGATGACCGCCTGGAAGTCGCGCACCATCATCGGGTAAGGGTGCGGGCCCGCCACCGTTCCGATGATGTAGAACGTGTGGTCGACGTTGGTGACCCAGTCGCGCATCGCTTCGTTGAGCGCATCCTTGAGCGTCTTCGATCCGGACTCGACCGGGATCACGGTCGCGCCGAGAAGCTTCATGCGGTACACGTTCTGGACCTGGCGCTTGGTGTCTTCCGAGCCCATGTAGACCACGCATTCCATCCCGTAGCGCGCAGCGATCGTTGCAGTGGCCACGCCATGCATGCCCGCGCCGGTTTCGGCGATGACACGCTTCTTGCCCATGCGGCGGGCGAGCATCGCCTGGCCGATGGTGTTATTGATCTTGTGCGCGCCGGTGTGGTTGAGGTCCTCGCGCTTCAGGTAGATCTGCGCGCCGCCGATCTCGTCCGACCAGCGTTTTGCGTGATAGACCGGGCTCGGGCGGCCGACATAGTGCTTGAGCTCGTAGCGGAATTCCTCGAGGAAGGCCGGGTCGTTGTGATAGCGCTCGTAGGATTCGCGCAGCTGGTCGAGCGCGTGCGTCAGCGTTTCGGAGACGAACGACCCGCCGTAAGGGCCGAAATGGCCGCGCGCATCAGGTAAGTCATACACTTGCATTATTGACCTCTCGGATGAACGCCGCGATTTTCGCGGCGTCCTTGATGCCCTTGGCCGATTCGACCCCGCTCGAAACGTCGACCGCCCAGGGGCGGACCCTGCGCACCGCTTCCGCGGCATTGTCCTTCGTCAGCCCGCCGGACAGCACCAGCGGACGCTCGCGCTCCGCCGGCACCAGCGACCAGTCGAAGCTCTTTCCTGCCCCGCCGTATCCTTCTACAAACGCGTCCGCCAGCCAGCCGGCAGCCCCAGGATACGAACGGAAGTATTCTAACAAATCGACCCCTTCCCTGACCCGGCAGGCCTTCAGCCAGGGCACCGGGAAGCCCGCGCAGAACGCCGGCGTCTCCTCGCCGTGGAACTGCAGCATCGAGGGCCGCACCCGCTCCAGCACTTCGTCGACCTCTGCGCGCGACGGGTTCACGAACAGCGCCACCGTCTGCACGAGAGGCGGCAGCGCGTTGCGGATCTCGATCGCGCGCTCAATCGTCAGGAAGCGGGCGCTCGGCGGATAGAAAACGAGGCCGATCGCATCCGCGCCCGCCTCGGCCGCATCGATGCCGTCCTCCACGCGAGTGATGCCGCAGATCTTGACGCGTGTCCTCATGGGGTGGGCTCGAACGACATGCGGCCTGCGCTCGCCGGCGACGGAAGATTCCAGTGCGCTTCGTATTCGACCCGGTCCAGGCAGAGGCCCTCGGGCGCGAATGTGGGCGCCGCGCGCGAGCGCTCTCGCGATTCGAGAATCTCGGCGGCCCACGCCGGCGCGTGCTTGCCCTTGCCGATGTAGACCAGCGTGCCGACGATATTGCGCACCATGTGGTGCAGGAAGGCATTCGCCCGGATCGCGAAGAGGATGCGATCGCCTTGCCGCGCCACTTCGAGCGAATGCACCGTGCGCACCGGCGACTTCGCCTGGCATTCGCTCGAGCGGAACGCGCTGAAATCGTGCTCGCCGACGAAATGCCTCGCGCCGGACCGCATCGCCTCGACGTCGAGCGGCGAATGGAACCAGCCTGCATGGCGCGCCTCGAGCGCCGGCCGCACCGGCCGGTTGAGGAGCACATAACGGTAGGTGCGCGACCGCGCCGAATAGCGCGCATGGAATTCGTCCGCCACCTGCGCGGACCAGAGCACGGCCACGGAATCCGGCAGCAGCGCATTTACGCCGCGCACCCAGGCCGAATCGGGCCGTTCGGCATCGGTGTCGAAGTGCACAACCTGCGCACGCGAGTGCACGCCGCGGTCGGTGCGGCCCGCGCAGGTGACGCCGACCGGCGCGCCGGCGATGCCGCCGAGCGCCGCCTCGAGCGCGTCCTG
>JANMDK010000272.1:0-6848 GCA_031376265.1 Pseudomonadota bacterium | reverse complement strand
TCGGCCCGATCGGCATCACCGAAGCGCCCGCGAAAGACATCGAAGGCTCCACGCTGCTCGGGCAGGCGGAGTTCGCGCTTTCGCGTCCGCGCGTGGAAGACAGCGGTGAGTACCGATTCTTTTCGCCGACGCTTGCCGCGGAGGCACGCGAACGCCAAGGCCTCGTGCGCGACCTGGAGCGGGCCATCGCGGCGGGTGAGCTTTTTCCGGTGTACCAGCCGAAACTTTCGCTTGCCGCAGGAGCCACCCGGATCGGCGGCGCCGAAGTCCTGTTGCGCTGGCGCAGTCCGGCGCGCGGCATGGTCAGCCCGGGAATATTCATTCCACTGGCGGAGACGACTGGATTGATCGTCCCGATCGGTGATTTTGTGTTACGCGCAGCCTGCGCGCAGATGCGCGCATGGATCGACCGTCATGGCTGGTCGCCACGGCTGGCCGTCAACCTGTCAGCCCAGCAGTTCTCGCTGCCGGATCTGAAGCAACGCCTGGAACGCGCACTTGCGAAGTATCGCCTCGGGCCGAGCCAGCTCGAAATCGAGATTACCGAGACCGCCGCAATGCGTGACGTCGAGAGCACCGCACAAACGCTGGCCGCGTTGCGCGTACTCGGTGTGCATGTGTCGATCGACGATTTCGGCAGCGGCTATTCGTCGCTGATCTACCTTCACAAATTCGCCGTGGACGCCATCAAGATCGACCGCTCCTTTGTCGAGAGCATCGGCGCGGACCACCAAGGCGAGGCCATATGCGACGCCGTCCTGAGACTGGGCCAGGCGCTGGGCACGCGCGTAGTTGCCGAGGGAGTGGAGACCGAGGCGCAGCTCGAGTTTTTGCGGCGGCGCAGGTGCGATGAGGTGCAGGGTTACCTGATCGGCAAACCGGTTCGCGCCGAGGAGTTCGAAGAGGCGTGGATCGCATCGCGGGCCATGGCCTGACCGGAGCGCGCGAACCCACTCCACGTGCGATGCAATACAATGCGGCCACTCGATTAGGAGATGTCTCATGGCTGAGAAACTGGGTACCGGCGAGGTCTTCCCCGGGATGACGCTCGATCTGGTCGATGGCGGCAAGCTGGAGCTGCCCGGCGGTCTGGGCGGCAGATATGGGGTCATCCTGTTCTACCGCGGCCACTGGTGACCGTACTGCCGCCGGCAGTTGGCCGGCTTCAGCAAGCTCAAGCCCGAGCTCGACGCGCTTGGCGTCAAGGTCCTCGCCGCGAGTACCGATCAGCTCGAGAAGGCTAAAGAGGTGGCCGCCGAACTGTCCTTCCCTGTCGCCTATGGCGTTACCCGGGAGACGGCGGACCGGATCGGTGCGTGGTGGGAGGACCGGCGCGGCATTATCCAGCCCTCGGAGTTCTTAGTCGATGCGACCGGCAAGATTCGTTCAGCGACCTACAGCTCCGGCCCCATTGGACGCGTCGACGCCGCGGACGTGGTGAAGCTCGTCAACTTCTACGACAAGCAAGCGAAAACCTGAGCCGCTCTCATAACGGTGCCGTAATCGCGCGACGGATCGCGGCCTCAGGTGCGGTTTCGTCGAGCCGGATCCCGCGGCCCGCAGGTAGCACGACGGGACGCACGCCGAGCTGGCGCCAGAGCGCGTCCAGATCTACCGGCGCGGGGCTATCCTTCATCGCGGCGTAGAGCCCGACAAGTACCGGGACGCCGACGGCACGGTCACCAATCTTCAGCAACGGTTCGAGCGCGGACGAGGATTCCATGTTTCCGGCGGCGAGAATTGCGCGCAGCGCGTGCTGCAGGCCGTAGCGATTTGCGCTGCGGCGACGGATCTCCACGTCGGCGACCAGGCAAAAAAGGGCTCCGCCCCAGTAGGTTCGCCCCCAGGTCGGGGTGCGGTCCAGGCCCCGGTCGCCGGACTGCGGCTGTCCCTTGGGAAGGCCGGCGACCAGGTCGCCCCAGACTCTTTCAGCGGAGATCTGTCCGGCCTGGGCGCGCGCGACCGCCTCGACGTACGAGGCGAGACCTTCTTCGATCCAGTGGTGCGCCTCCGGCACGGATGGAAAGGCGAGGTGAGTCATTTCGTGCACTAGTATCCAGTCGCGCGCCAAATCCGCCGCGGTCGCATTTGCTCCTACGCTGATTCGGACGGCCGCTCCCCGATAGGTCCAGGCCTTGCCGCCGCTGACCCCCCGCCCTGTGCCGGGGACGATGAGAATCCGCGCGCTCGAGGTTGGAAAGCGGCCGTAATAGACGCTCACGGCATGCGCCGCTGCGAGGACCCAGTCGAGCACTTTCGTTTGGGGTAGATCGAAACGGCCCGGCGCGAATGCGACTGTCAGGACAGCGCCCGGAACCTCAAGGCGGGTGGCGGGAAGCTGGTCGAACGCGGCGTAGGGCATCCGGTTCCCAAGAAATTCCACAGCCGGTTCATCGGCGTTCGCCGAGCTAACCGCGCACAGGCTCGCGGCGAGAATCACGAACGGCAGGAAGTGCTTGAACTTCGACGTAAGAAATCGGTTCATGGTGCGACCAAAGTGGGTGCTCATCCTGCGCGTAGCATCCGAGCGGCCGCAGGACTCGTACAAAACAGGGCCCAGGCTTCTGGGTTTCGCTAACTTTGATTGGGAGTGTCGTTATGAGAGCAGGGAAACTTACAGGAATTGCTCTGGCCACGGCCGCGGCAAGCATGTTCGCGATGACCGCCGCGGGTCCGGCGGCCGCGCAGGCAGCCAAGGTGAAGTGCGAAGGCGTCAACGCCTGCAAAGGACACAGCGACTGCAAGGGCATGAAAAACTCGTGCAAGGGACTCAATGCCTGCAAGGGCCAGGGCATGATGGAAATGTCCCAGGCCGACTGCGACAAGGCCAAGGCCGAAATGAAGATGAAGAAGTAGCCGCGATCCGGCGGCAACGGCCCGTCCGCGCCTGGCGCGGGCGGACTGTTAATGTTCTCCCATGAACACACTTGGCTTCGGCCTCGGCCTGCGCCCAAGGCATTACGAGGCGATCCTCAATTCGAAACCGCGCGTGGACTGGTTCGAGGCCCTGTCCGAGAACTACATGATCCCCGGCGGCCGTCCGCTGAGCTATCTAATGCGCATTCGCGAACGCTACCCGGTGGTTCTGCATGGCGTTTCGCTTTCGATCGGCAGCACCGACCCGCTCGACCGCAAGTACCTGGAAGCCCTCAGGGCGCTGGAAAAGCGCGTTCAACCCGAGTGGATCTCTGACCACCTGTGCTGGACCGGCGTGGCGGGGCGCAACCTGCACGACCTGATGCCGCTCCCCTACACCGACGAAGCGCTGCGGCATGTGGCGCGCAGGGCACGCGAGGTCCAGGATTTCCTCGGGCGCCGCATCCTGCTCGAGAATGTCTCCACTTATGTCGCTTTCCGCGGTTCGGCGATGACCGAATGGGCGTTTCTCACGGCGCTCGCCGCGGAAGCCGACTGCGATCTCCTGCTCGACGTGAACAACATTTATGTTAGCGCGTTCAATCACGGCTTCGATGCAGTTGAATTTCTGGATGGCATTCCCGCAGTGCGCGTGAAGCAAATCCATCTCGCGGGCCACGACAATTGCGGCGACCTCATCATCGATACCCACGACGCGCCGGTCATCGGTCCGGTGTGGAAACTCTATCGCGAGGCGTTGCGACGGTTCGGGCCGGTGCCGACCATGATCGAACGCGACGACAAGATTCCGCCGCTTGGCATGCTGGTGCGTGAACTCGACCGCGCACGCGCCATCGCCGCGGACGTTCTGCAAAGGAAGGCCGCGTGAAGAACCTCGCTTCGCTCCAACGTGCGTTCCAGCGTCATGTTGACCGGCCGGGGCGCGCAATGGAGCTTGCCGTGCATGCGACGCCGGCGGCAGGTGCCGCGCGACGACTCGGCGTCTACGCGGATGCCTACCGCTCGCGGCTGGCGGGGGCCCTGGCGACCGACTACCCGGCGCTGAAATGCGTGCTCGGAGACCCTGGTTTCGAGCGGATGGTGCGGGAGTTCGTCGCGCGGAACCCGTCGCGCCACGCGAACCTGCGCTGGTATGGCGGGACCCTGGCCGGGTTCCTGGCAAAGTCGCCGCATTGGAGCCGCCGGCCGCTGCTGCATGAACTGGCGCGATTTGAGTGGGCGCTGGGGATTGCGTTCGACGCGGCCGACGCTCCCGCCGTGAGCGCCGAGGAAGTCGCGCGAGTCGACCCGGCGGATTGGCCTGGACTGCGCCTGCAACTGCATCCGTCGGTGCAACTGCTGCGGCTTGGCCGCAACGCCCCGGAAATCTGGCACGCCGCAATCGAAGGGCGTGAACCACCCGCGGCAGCCCGACGTTCGCGGCAAGTGGCGTGGCTGGTCTGGCGCAGGGGTCACGAACCCTTCTATCGCAAAGTGCCGTCCGATGAGGCGTGGGCGCTCGGCGCAATTTCGCGTGGACGTGAGTTTGCCTCGCTGGTCGACGGGCTGCGCAGATTCGCCGGTACTTCGCAAGCCGCGCAATCCTCTGCGCAGCTTCTGCGCAACTGGCTTTCGGAGGGATTGATCTGCGCGATCAAATGACACCTGTGATGACTGCCGCCGAGATCGAAGCCTGCGTCCCGCAGCGGTACGAAGAGGATCGCGCACATGCGCTCGAACGCGCGCGGAGTCGCGTCACCGGGGCCGGCCAGTGGAACGCGCGCCAGCACCTGGGCCGGCGATGGCCGATCGGCTGCGTGGCCCTCGAAATTACCCAGCGCTGCAACCTCGATTGCGAACTGTGTTACCTGTCGGAGAGTTCGCAGGCGCTCAAGGATCTGCCGATGGAGGAGGTGTATCGCAGGATCGGCATGATCAGGGCGCAGTACGGCGAGGGCACCGACGTGCAGATTACCGGTGGTGAACCGACGTTGCGACCCCATGCCGAGCTGGTTGCAATCGTTCAGCGCGCCCGCGAAGCCGGACTGCGGCCTTCCTTGTTCACGAACGGCATTCGCGCAAGCCGAGCGCTGCTTCGGGAACTTGCCGCAGCGGGCCTCGAGGATGTTGCGTTTCACGTCGACCTGACGCAACAGCGGCCCGGATACGCCACAGAAGCGGAACTGAACGCACTGCGCCTGGAATACATCGAGCGGGCGCGCGGCTTGCGGCTGGCCGTGTTCTTCAATACCAGCGTCTGCGAGGCTAACGTCGATGCGGTTGCGTCCATTGGAGCATTTTTTCTCGGACAGGCCGATGTGGTGAGCATGGCTTCGTTCCAGCTGCATGCCGATACCGGACGGGGCACTATGCGGGGGCGCGGACCAGGCGTGAGTGTCGCGGCCGTCGCAGAGCGCATCCGCATCGGGATCCAGACAAACCTCGATTTCAACGTCATGGACATCGGACATGCGCGATGCAACCGCTATGCGATGGCGCTGGTGGCGAACGGGCGCGCGTTCGATCTGTGCGACGAGCCGGAATTCATCGCGCGGATGCTCGGTCGGACGGCGGATCTTCGCTTTGACCGCGCGCGGCCGGCCGGCGCGGTCGTTGCGCTGGCGCGTTGGGCGCTGCGCAACCCGCTCGCGCTACCCGAATGCCTTGCGTGGCTCGGGCGCAAGGCCTGGAGCATGCGCCGCGAGGTCCTTGCCGCACGCGGCCGCGTCCACAAACTGTCCTTCTTCATCCACGACTTCATGAACGCATGTGAACTTGAGCGGGAGCGCGTGGATGCCTGCAGCTTCATGGTGGCTACGCCGGAGGGCCCGCTCTCCATGTGCCTGCACAATGCCAAGCGGGATGCCTATCTGCTGCGCCCCATCGCATTGACCACCGGCGAACGGGTGCGGTTCTGGGATCCAGCCACCGGGCGCGTCGGGCGCCTGCCGCGGGCCGAACCGGTGCGCCTGAACCGCAAGAACGCGCGCGGGCTCGCACGCGAACGGCTGGAAGCGCGTCCATGAGGCTCGCCGCGCCTGTGGGCCCGCTGGTCACCGCGCTCGCTGTCCTGTTTCTCGCGGGATGTGCGCAGCTGGTGCCCGCACCCGACAGGGCGGTGCCAATCGATCGCGAAGGGGCGCAAGCGGCCTGGACCCGGGTGCTAGAGCGCCGCGTGGACGATCGCGGCCGCGTGGATTTCGCGGGGCTCGAAGGAGATCGTGCCGACTTGGAGAGGTTTGTCGCCTGGGTCTATGCCGTCGGGCCCAACAACCGCCCCGAACTGTTTGCCACGCGCGAAGAGGTGCTTGCCTATCACATCAACGCCTACAACGCGCTCGCGATGTACAGCGTGCTCGCCGCCGGCCGGCCGCGCTCCTTGTCGGAGTATGGCCTCGTGCGTTTCTTCTATCTGCGCCGGGTGACGGTGGGCGGCGAGGCGATTTCGCTGTACCGGTACGAGAACGACGTCATCCGTCCGATGGGCGAGGAGCGGGTACATTTCGTCCTCAACTGCATGGCGGTCAGCTGCCCGCGTCTTCCGCGCAAGCCTTTCCGGGCTGCGACACTCGACACGGCGCTGGAGGCCGAAGCGCGGAATTTTTTCGGCGAATCGCGCAACGTCTTCGTCGATCCGGCTCGGCGCGTCGTCCGGCTGTCCGCAATCCTGGAGTTCTATCCGGCGGACTTCCTCGCCAAAGCGCCCGGCCTCATCGAATACACGAACCGCTACCGCGCGGCATCGATCCCTCCGAACTATGCGGTCGAGTTCATCCCGTATGACTGGAGCGTTGCGGGGCAAGCCCCACCCTGAGCGACGAAATCAGTGAATGCTGCCATTTTTCGTCCAACGTCCGCATCCAGACTGGCTTTTAAGGCGAAATACTGCCATTTGACTTCGCGGCGCGGAGCGATTCGGAGCGTCCGATGTAAGGAATCGGATTGCGCGCGGGTCTGCGATTAATGGGGACACGCTCTGCTCAAGAACTCCG
>JANMDK010000265.1:0-31637 GCA_031376265.1 Pseudomonadota bacterium | reverse complement strand
TCGAATAGGCCTTTGCGCGAATGCCGAGTTCTTCTTCGACCCTCGCCACCAGGCGCTCGCGGCTTTCGGGCCGCGCGCGGTTGAAGCGGATCTCGCGCAACTTGAACTTGCGCGAAAGCAGCTGCAGGTTGGCGAACGCCGTGCCGCGCGCACCGATGTGCGCAACGATCGTCGAGTCCCTTGGCGCGAGGTGCATCGCGCCAGCGCAGGTGACCGCGCCGGTGCGGCGCCAGGTAAGGCTCGTCGCATCCATGATGCAGACCGGCACGCCGATGGCCGGGTCGTAGAGCGTGAGCATGCCGACTTCGGAGGGCAGGCCGACCTTGTAGTTCTCGACGTAATCCCCGATCACTTTTATTCCCGCGCGATTGATGGGCCCGACCCACGCCGAGAGGATGTTGAAATGGCCGTTCATGACGTGGTCGAGGTGCAGGTGGGCCTTGGGCGGCATCACGACTTCCTTGCGGCCGTGCGCCGCGAGGCCGGAGGCGACGACATCGACGAGCTCGTCGGGGCCAGGGCTCAAAGCCTCGACCTGCGCGCGTGTCAGCAGGCGCACGTTGATTGTTCTGTTTTGCATGTTCGCTCCGGCGTGGACGGACTGGATTAGGGATGCTAACTTGAGCGGCCTCCCTGCGGCTCTCGCGCAGTGAAATCATTCGTCGAAACTCCGAGTAGACAAGGGCCCCGATCCACCTGCATTACCTCAACGCGCCGGACATCGAGGCGCTCGCGATGAGCGACCAGGAAATCCTCGACGCCGTGGAGGAAGGCCTGCGCGCGCAGGGCCTCGGCAAGACCGTGATCGAGCCGCGCATGCATCTCGTGCCGGACAAGTCCTATCCCGGCCATTTCAACGTGTTGCGCGGCTACATTCAGCCGCTGGGCATGGCGGGCGTGAAGGTCGTCGGCGACTTCTACGAGAACTACAAGGTCGGCCTGCCCTCGGAACTCGCGATGCTCTACCTCGCCGATCCGAAGAACGGCTCGCCGATCGCGATGATCGACGCCTCGGTCATTACCGACATGCGCACCGGCGCGGTCACTGCGCTTGGCGCCAAGTACCTCGCCAGGAAGTCGAGCAAGGTCCTCGGCCACGTAGGCGCTCGCGGCACCGCGTACTGGAACGTGCGCCTGCTCAACCACCTCTTCGACCTCAAGGAGATCCGCGTGCATTCGCGCCGGCCGGAGAGCCGCAACGCTTTCGGCGCCCTGCTCGAGAAAGACCTCGGCCGCAAGATCATCGTCACCGACGACTGGGAATCCTGCGTCAGGAATGCCGACATCGTCGTCGAGGCCTCGCGGCTCACCAAGCCTGAGCCAATGCTCAAGACGTCGTGGATCAAGAAAGGCGCGCTGGTGATGCCCTACGGCACGATGAGCGCGATCGAGCTGTCGCTCACCGACATCATGGACAAGATGCTCATGGACGACTGGGGGCAGGCGCGCTCCGGGCCGTTTGGTTCCTTGCGCGAGCACGTCAACGCGGGCAAGCTCTCCGAGGCAACGCTGCACGCGGAACTCGGGCAGGTGGTTGCCGGTCTCAAGCCAGGGCGCGAAAACGACAGGGAAACCATCCTCTTCTGGCACCGCGGCCTGCCGCTTTCGGATATCGCGCTCGGCGCGGCGATGCTCGAGAAAGCCAAGCGCCTCGGCATCGGCCAGCGCCTGCGTTATCGATAACCCGGAGAATTTGAATGAAACTGCTGTGTGCAATCCTTCTCGCCGCATCGACCGTCGCGAGCCCTCCCGTCCTGGCGCAATCCTGGCCCACCAAGCCGGTGCGCATCATCAATGCTTTCGCGCCGGGCGGACCCTCGGACCTGCTCTCGCGCGCGGTCGGCGACAAGTTGCAATCGACGTGGGGCCAGCCGGTCATCGTCGAGGCGAGGCCAGGCGCAGACGGGCTCATCGGCATGGAGTTCGCGGCCAGGCAGGCACCCGACGGTTATAACCTCGTCACCGTGCCGGTCGGCAATGCGGTGCTTCTGCCGCACCTGCGCTCAAAGCTGCCTTATGACATCAACAAGGATTTCGTGCCGATCACGATGCTTGCCACGGTGCAGAACGTGCTTGTTGTGGGTGCGGCGGTGCCCGCCAGCAACGTGAGCGACCTCATCGCGCTTTCCAAGGCCAATCCCGGCAAGCTGAGCTTCGCTTCTCCGGGCCTCGGCAGTTCGCCGCACATGGCGGGCGAGATGCTCAAGGCCTCCACGGGGCTCGACATGATCCACATCGCCTACAAGGGCACCGGCCCGGCGCTGAACGACGTCCTCGGCGGCCAGGTCACGATGTTCTTCAGCCAGATGTCCTCGGCGCTGCCGCTGATCAAGCAAGGCAAGCTCAAGGCGATCGGGGTGGCCAGCCTGCAGCGACACACCGCCGCGCCGGAGGTGCCCACGATCGCCGAGCAAGGCTATCCCGGCTTCGAAGCCAAGGCCTGGTACGCCCTCTTCGCCCCGGCGGGAACGCCGTCGGACATCGTGCACAAGGTCGCCGCCGATGCGACCAAGGCACTGCAGATGCCGGACGTGAAGGAAAAACTCTCGGCGCTGGGCGCCGACCCGGTCGGCGGCACGCCGGAAGAATTCGCCCAGCGCCTGCGCCTCGAGAATTCTCGCTGGGGCGAAGCGATCCGCAAGTCGGGCGTCAAGCTGGCAGACTAGCCGCTCGACCCCCGAGGAGCCTCGCGATGATCGTCAATGCCAGGATGTATTCGGTGGCACCGGCGGCCAAGGCCGCCTGGCGCGAGCTGCTCGAATGGGTCGTCGAGCGCGCCGGCGTGCAGATGGAGTTCGTCGACCAGGAGCCGCCGGCCACGCTGGCCGACCTGTGGGTGCGCGAAGACCTCGGCATGACGATGATGTGCGGCCTGCCCTATTCGCATCGCAAGCCTCGCCCGATCCTGCTGGCCGCGCCGGTGCCCTCGCCGGAGCGCTACGCCAATCGCGCGGTGTACTTCACCGATGTCGCGGTTCGCGCGGATTCCCCTTTTCAAAAGCTCGAAGACACGTTCGGCCATGTAGTGGGCTACACGCTCACCGATTCGATGTCCGGGCACGTGGCCCTGCGGCGGCACCTGCTCCCCTTTCGCAAGCCCGACGGCAAGCCGATCTTCAGTAAGGTGGTCGGCGAGCTCGTCAATGCGCGCGGCATCATCCAGGCGTTGGTCGACAAACGCATCGACGTCGGTCCGCTCGATGGCTACGTGTTCGACCTCATCCGCCACAACGATCCGGCTTTCGCAGCCAACGTGCGCATCGTCGCGGTCACGGACGCCGCGCCGATGCCGCCGCTCATCGCCACCGCGGCGCTCGACCCGGACACGGTGGGACGGCTGCGCAGCGCCTTCCTGGCCGTCGAAGCGTCGGACGAGCTCGCCCAGATCCGCGAAACCCTGCAGCTGCGCCGCTTTGCCTTGCCCGAGCCCTCGTCCTACGACGTGTTCCACGGCATCCTGGAATCGTCGGAGCGCCACGCCGGAGTCTGGTAGGTGGAAAGACGCGACTTCATTCGCGCCTGCGCCTCCGGGGCGGCCATCGCCGGCTTCCCGGCCGGCCTCGCTGCGCAGAACGCGACGGCTCGCCTGTACGCTCGCACCAAGCTGCTGGACGCGAAGGGCAAACCCCTGCTCGCCTCGGAGCTGCCGGCACAGAAGAACCTCGTCTTCCACTACCCGTATGCGTCGACGCCGTGTTTCCTAATCAACCTCGGCAAGCCCGCGCGCACCAAGGCGGTGTTGAAGACGGCCGGCAACCAGTCCTACGAATGGGCCGGCGGCGTCGGCCGCGGTGGCTCGGTCGTCGCCTATTCCGCCATCTGCGCGCACCAGCTCGCCTACCCGACGCGCCAGATCAGCTTCATCAGCTACCGTGCCGAGGCCACTGCGCCGAACAAGCATGCGCAGGTGATCCATTGCTGCGCCGAGCACAGCCAATACGACGTTGCCGCCGGCGGCCGCGTCGTCGCAGGGCCCGCGCCCCAACCGCTGGCGGCGATCCTGCTTGAGCACGACCCGAAGACCGACGAGCTCTCGGCGGTCGGCACGCTCGGCGGCGAGATGTTCAACGAGTTCTTCGCCAAATACGAATTCAAGCTGGCCCTCGAGCACAACGGCACGCCGCGCCAGGCGGTGAGCGGCTCGACGGTGGTGACCGAGCTCGAAAACTACTGCCGCCAGCAGGTGCGCTGCTGAGCCGGCGCGCAGTTCAATCCGCCTTCCACCGTGATCCCCTGGCTCGACCGGCACACCCCCTTCCCGAACGTGGAAAGCGCCCTGAAGCATCCGAACGGCCTGCTCGCGGCCGGCGCCGACCTTTCGATCGACCGGCTGCTCACCGCCTATCGCCACGGGATTTTCCCGTGGTTCTCGGAAGGCGACCCGCTGCTGTGGTGGTCGCCGGATCCGCGCATGGTCCTGCCCACGGATGAGCTCAAGGTGTCCCGGTCGCTGGCCAAGAGCGTCCGCAACCGCGGCTACGAGGTCCGCGTGGACACGGCCTTCGGGGAGGTGCTCGCAGGCTGCGCAGGGCCGCGCCGCGAACAGCCCGGCACCTGGCTCGGGCCGGAAATGCGCCAGGCGTACCTGCGCCTGCACCAGCTCGGCTACGCCCACAGCTTCGAGACCTGGCGCGAGGGGAGGCTGCAGGGCGGCCTTTACGGCATGGCGATCGGGCGGATGTTCTTCGGCGAATCGATGTTTTCGCGTTCTACCGACGCCTCCAAGGTGGCGCTCGCCGCGCTGGTCGGCGAGCTGCGCGAGCGAGGCTTCCCGATGATCGACTGCCAGATGAACACCAGCCACCTGGCCTCGCTGGGGGCGCGTGAAATAAGGCGCGCCGATTTCTTGCGGGCGGTCTCGGCATTGGTAAACTACGCCGAACCGCCGGGGACGTGGCGATTCACGGCCCGGACCACGGAGCGGCTGGACGAGGCACCATGTCACGACTGAACGACCTGCCGCACGCAGTACTGCAGTTCTACGTCACTGCGCCTTACCCGTGCAGCTACCTGCCCGACCGCATGGCGCGCTCGCAGGTGGCGACGCCCTCGCACCTCATCAATACCGACTTGTACGGCGACCTCGTGCGCGCCGGCTTTCGCCGCAGCGGTATCTTCACCTACCGCCCGCATTGCGACAGCTGCCGCGCCTGCGTGCCGGTGCGCATCCCCGTCGCCGAATACGTTCCCGCGCGCGCGCAGAAGCGCGCATGGAAGCTGCATGCCAACCTCACTTCGCAGACCCAGCCGCTCAAGTTCCGGCTGGAGCACTACGCGCTCTACCTTCGCTACCAGTCCAAGCGCCATTCCGGCGGCGGCATGGACAACGACAGCCGCGACCAGTACTCGCACTTCCTGCTGCAGAGCCGGGTCGACACGCGGCTGGTGGAATTCCGCGACAACGGCCAGCTCGTCATGGTGTCGATCGTCGATTTCCTGCCCGACGGGCTTTCCTCGGTCTACACGTTCTTCGAGCCGGACCGGCGCGGCGCGAGCTTCGGCACCTACAACATCCTCGCGCAGATCGAGACCTGCAAGGCGCTGGGGCTGCCCTATCTCTACCTCGGGTACTGGATCCGCGAGAGCCCGAAGATGGCGTACAAGTCGCGCTTCCTGCCGATCGAGGGCTTCGTCGGCGGCCTCTGGCGCCGGTTGGACGAGCGCGACACGGGCTGACCCCCTACCGGGCGTAAACCCGAAAGTCAGACTTTCCTTTTCGTAGAGCCAATACCGGCGCGGCTCTCAGGGCAGTTGGTGTATCGGCACAGGTACATTTCTTAGCCGGAGGCCGGGACGGTAAAATGGCGGCATGCTGTATCGCCTCCTGCGCCCGCTGCTCTTCACGCTCGACCCCGAAACCGCCCACCGCCTGACGCTCAAGGTCGCGGACAGCTTTGCGGGCCTCATCGCGGCAGCAGTGCCCGCGAACCCGGTGCGCGTGATGGGCATCGGCTTCCCGAACCCCGTGGGCCTCGCCGCGGGGCTCGACAAAAACGCCGAGCACATCGACGCGATGGCCAGGCTCGGCTTCGGCTTCGTCGAGGTCGGAACGGTCACGCCCCGGCCGCAGCCGGGCAACCCGAAGCCGCGCCTCTTCCGCCTGCCGCAAGCCAACGCGATCATCAACCGCTTCGGCTTCAACAACGTCGGCGTGGACGCGTTCCTCCAGAACGTTGCGCGCACCGAGTGGAAAGGCGTGCTCGGCATCAACATCGGCAAGAATTTCGACACGCCGCTCGAAAAGGCGGCCGACGACTACGTGCATTGCCTGGAGAAGGTCTACACGGCGGCCACGTACGTGACGATCAACATTTCCTCGCCGAACACCAAGGGCCTGCGCGGCCTGCAGGAGAAATCCGAGCTCGACGGCTTGCTCGGGCGGATTGCCGCAACGCGCGAGCAGCTCACCGAGCGCCACGGCAGGCGGGTGCCGCTTGCGCTCAAAGTCGCCCCGGATCTCGACGATGCGCAGGTCGCCGACATCTCGGCCGTGGTGCGTACGCACCGCATGGACGCAGTGATCGCAACCAACACCTCGCTCTCGCGCGAGGGCGTCGAGGGCCTCCAGCACGCGGCCGAGCAAGGCGGCCTCTCTGGCTCGCCGATCCGCGCTCGCGCGACGTCGGTGCTCGCGGCGCTTTCCAGGGCGCTCGGGGGCGAAGTACCGCTGATCGGAGCCGGCGGCATCATGAGCGGCGAGGACGCCAGGGAAAAATTCGCCGCCGGCGCATCGCTCGTCCAGCTCTACACCGGCCTCATCTACCGCGGCCCGGCGCTGGTCGCGGAGTGCGCCGAGGCCTCCGGGCCATGAAGCGAAGCACGGTGGTCGAGATCGACGAGTCCCGCTGCATCGGCTGCACGCTGTGCATCGCCGCCTGCCCGGTCGATGCGATCGTCGGCGCCCGCTCTCTGATGCACACCGTGGTCGAGCAATACTGCATCGGCTGCGACCTGTGCTTGCCGCCCTGCCCGGTCGATTGCATCGAGATCGTGCCGGCGCGGCGTGAATGGACGGCGGCGGACGCGACGGCGGCCCGGCGTCGCGCGCGCAGCCGGAAGGCGCGCCTGCTTGCAGAAGCCCCCCTGGCGGCAGCTGCGCCTGGCGAGCGTCGTGCCGCAGTCGCCGCCGCCATCGAGCGGGTGCGCGCGCGAAGGGCAGCCAAGGCCGGCCCGCAGCGATGAATCCGCAAAAGCGCCACGAAATCTTCAGCCGCCTGCGCGCTCAGGACCCGGAGCCGCGCACCGAGCTCGAATTCAGCTCACCCTACGAATTGCTCGTTTCCGTCGCGCTTTCAGCTCAGGCGACCGACAAGTCGGTCAATCTCGCCACTGCAAAGCTCTATCCGGTTGCGAATACGCCCGCGGCGATGGTCAAGCTCGGCGAGGAGAAGCTCACCGAGCGCATCCGCACCATCGGCCTCTTCCGGACCAAGGCGAAGAACGTCATCGCGCTCTCGAAGCTGCTGCTCTCCGAGCACGGCGGTCAAGTGCCGGACTCGCGCGAGGCGCTGGAGGCGCTGCCCGGCGTCGGCCGCAAGACGGCCAACGTGGTGCTCAACATCGCCTTCGGCCACCCGACCATCGCGGTGGACACGCATATCTTCCGCGTCTCGAACCGCACCGGCATCGCACCGGGCAAGGATCCGCTCGAAGTCGAGGAGAGGCTCAACAAGTTCACGCCGGAGGAATTCAGGCAGCACGCGCACCATTGGCTGATCCTCCACGGGCGCTACGTCTGCATTGCGAGGAAGCCCGCTTGCCCGGAGTGCGTGATCCGCGACCTGTGCGAGTTCCGGCCGAAAACCAAGGCCTGATCGGAAACCCCGCAGTGTTCAACCCCACCCGCGACCAGGTCCGCGACTTCTTCTTCGAGACCTGGCGCAAGTACCGCGCATCGGAACCGCTTACGGGTGCCGAAACGATCGCGCTGGACATCTCCCTGCTCCACCCGGAATACCACGCGGTGCTCGATAACCCGGAGAAGCATCGCGAGCAGGCTTACTTCCCGGAACTGGGCGAGACCAATCCTTTCCTGCACATGAGCCTGCACATGGCCCTGGAAGAGCAGCTGTCGATCGACCAGCCGACGGGCGTACGCCAGCGCTTCGCAGACCTCCTCGCGCGTTGCGGCGGCGACCGGCACAAGGCGCTGCATGAGGCGGTGGAATGCCTGGCGGAAATGGTATGGCGGTCGCAGAAGGATTCGGCGCCGCCCGACCCCCAGGCCTATCTCGAGAACCTCGACAGCCGCGCGCGTAAATGAATGGGGTCAGAGTCGAATTTCGACCGGCGCCATCCATTGGCGGCTCGCTGCGCGGAAATTCGACTCTGACCCCATTTATTCCGGAAATGAAAAAGGCCCGCGAGCGGGCCTTTTCGTTTGCCGGGGTCCCGGATCAGCGGTGCGTCACCAGATCCGATTTCTGGCTGGCGAACCATTCCGCCAGGTCTTCCATCTCCTTGGCCGAAAGCGTGGCTGCGAAGCCTTTCATGATCGCGTTGTTGCGCTTGCCGGTCTTGTAATCGACGAGCGCGCGCTTGAGGTAGTCCGCATGCTGGCCGGCAAGCACCGGGAAATCCGGCCCGGTGGGCTTGTTGCCGTCGGGCCCGTGGCAGGCCGCGCAGACTTGTGCGGCCTTGGCCTTGCCCGACTCGGCATTGCCCTTGGCGAGCGCGGTCAAGCTGGCAGACGAGAGCGCCACTGCGATTGCGGTTGCGAGGATCGCTTTCATTTGTGCGGCCCTCCGTAGTACGCGGCCAGGTCCGCCATGTCGGCGTCGGTGAGCCCGCGCGCGATGCCGCGCATGCTGGGATGGTTGCGTTCGCCGGTCTTGTACGCCTGCAGCGCCTTGACGATGTAGGCCTGCTGCTGGCCGTAGATCTTGGGCACGTGATAGACGTCCGGGTAGGCGGTGCGATAGCCCGGGATGCCGTGGCAGCCGATGCACATCGCGAGCTTGGTCTTGCCGACATCGGCATTGCCGGCGGCGGGTCCGGCCGCCGGGGCCGGCGCAGCCGGTGCAGCCGCGGCAGGCGCTGCCGCCGGAGCTGCGTCTTTCGTCGCTTTTGCGGCCTGGGCCAGCGCGCCTCCCGACGCGGCTGCCAGGCAAGTGCCGGCAAACAGTGATGCGATCATTCTGGTCATGGAATTGCGCATTGCTGGGATGTGAGTCGTTTTAGTTTTAGACGCAAAATTCTATCCGAACGCGGCCCCCACCTCAACCTGCGATTGCCCCCCGTTATAATCGGGCTTTCCCTCAGGATCGGCTCCCATGCGCTTCAGCGGCTCGGAAGAATACGTCTCAACCGAAGACCTCACTCTCGCGGTCAATGCCGCCATCACCCTCGAGCGCCCGCTGCTGATCAAGGGCGAACCGGGCACCGGCAAGACGATGCTCGCGGTGCAGGTCGCCAAGGCCCTGGGGCTGCCCCTGCTCGAATGGCACATCAAGTCGACCACCAAGGCGCAGCAGGGCCTCTACGAATACGACGCGGTCAGCCGCCTGCGCGACTCGCAACTGGGCGACCCGCGGGTGCAGGACATCCACAATTACATCGTCAAGGGGATGCTCTGGCAGGCCTTCTCCCAGGACTCGCCCTGCGTGCTGCTGATCGACGAGGTCGACAAGGCCGACATCGAGTTCCCGAACGACCTGCTGCGCGAACTCGACCGCATGGAGTTCTACGTCTACGAAACGCGCGAGCTGGTCAAGGCGAAGACCCGTCCGATCGTATTCATTACGTCCAACAACGAGAAAGAGCTGCCGGACGCCTTCTTGCGCCGCTGCTTTTTCCACTACATCCGTTTCCCCGAGAAGGAAACGATGGAGAAAATCGTCGACGTGCACTTCCCCAAGCTCAAGAAGAACCTGCTGCGCGAAGCGCTGGAGGTCTTCTTCGAAATCCGCGAGGTGCCGGGCCTGAAGAAGAAACCCTCCACCTCCGAGCTGCTCGACTGGCTCAAGCTCCTGCTCGCCGAAGACATCCCGCCGGAAGCGCTGAGGTCGAAAGACCGCAAGACGATCATCCCGCCCCTGCACGGCGCGCTGCTCAAGAACGAGCAGGACGTGCATTTGTTCGAGCGCCTGGTGTTCATGACGCGCGCCAAAAATAACTAGGAACAGGGGACCCTGGCGGTTCCCCCGTACCCCCTCTCCTACTGAACAGATCAAGTGTTAATCGACTTCTTCTTCAAGCTCAAAAGCCACAAGCTGCCGGTCTCCATCAAGGAGTTCCTGACGCTGCTCGAGGCCTTGCAGAAGGGCGTGATCGGATCGTCGGTCGAAGACTTTTACTACCTGTCGCGCATCACGCTGGTGAAGGATGAAGCCAACTTCGACAAGTTCGACCGCGCGTTTTCCGAGTTCTGGGACGGGGTCGAGGCGATCCCGGGAATCGAAGCCGAGATCCCGCTCGAGTGGCTGCTCAAGCAGGCCGAGCTCACGTTGAGCGACGAGGAAAAGAAGATGATCGAGGCCCTCGGCGGCTGGGAAAAGCTCATGGAGACGCTCAAAAAGCGGCTGGAAGAGCAGAAGGAGCGCCACCAGGGCGGCAATAAGTGGATCGGCACCGGAGGCACCTCGCCTTTCGGCGCCTACGGCTACAACCCCGAAGGCATCCGTATCGGGCAGAAGAGCTCACGCAACCGCTGTGCGGTCAAGGTGTGGGACCAGCGCGAGTACCAGAACCTCGACGACTCGGTGGAATTGGGCACGCGCAACATCAAGATCGCCCTGCGGCGCCTGCGCAAGTTCGCGCGCCAGGGCGCGCCCGAAGAATTCGACCTCGAAAACACCATCTCCTCGACGGCGAAGAAGGCCTACCTCGACATCCACATGCGCCCGGAGCGCAGGAACACGGTCAAGGTTTTGCTGTTGCTGGATATCGGCGGCTCGATGGACGACCACGTCAAGCTTTGCCAGGAGATGTTCTCGGCGGCCAAGACCGAGTTCAAGCACATGGAGTACTTCTACTTCCACAACTGCCTGTACGACTTCGTGTGGAAGGACAACCGCCGCCGCCATTCGGAGCGCACCCGCACCTGGGACCTGCTGCACAAGTACGGCCACGACTACAAGGTGATCTTCGTCGGCGACGCGACGATGAGCCCCTACGAGATCCTGCAGCCGGGCGGGTCGATCGAGTACTTCAACGAGGAAGCCGGCGCCGTTTGGGTCAAGCGCGTCACCGACGTGTACTCGAAATGCGTTTGGCTGAACCCCGAGCCCGAGGAGATCTGGGGTTACCGCCAGTCGGTGCAGGTGATGAAAGAGCTCATGAATGGCCGCATGTTCCCGACCACGATGGGCGGTCTGGAGAAGGCGATGAAGGTCCTGACGAAGTAGACGATCGGAACAGGGGAACCAAGGTTCCCCCGTACCGATCGGAACAAAGGAACCCAGGTTCCCCCGTACCCCTTCCTTAGCCCTGCACCACGCGGTTGCGTCCTTCGTTCTTCGCGCGCTTCAGCGCCTTCTCGGCGAGCTCGAAAAGATCCCCTTCGGGTTTCACGCCCGCATCCCTTCCCGCCACGCCGATGCTGACGGTGATCGCGCGCCGCGCCCCCTGCGCTTCGCGCAGCGACTTGCGCGCCCCGATCTCGACTTCCCGCCGCAGGCGCTCGGCCACGATGCTTGCAGCCTCCGGAGGCGTATGCGTGGCGACGATTGCAATCTCTTCCCCGCCATAGCGCACGAGCACGTCCGACTCGCGAACCCCGCCGGAAAGTATCCTGCCGATCTCGGTGAGGACCTGGTCGCCGACGGCGTGCCCGTAGGTTGCGTTCACGCTGGCGAAATCGTCGATGTCGAGCAGCATGACCGACACCGCTAGCCCGTGCCGCTCTGCGCGCGTGAGTTCCTCGCGCATGCGGCGGTCGAGGTAGTGTCGGCTATCGAGGCCCGAGAGCGCATCGGTGACATTGGCACGTTCAAGCCCCGACATTCGCCGCACGTTGACGACCGTCGCCAGCGAAAGCCGTGCGGCCAACAACACGAAGCACGCGGCGCACGCAAAGACCACCGGGACAAGCAGGTCCAGGAAGGTCTGGTGCCGCTGCCACCAAAGCGCCGAGTAAGCCGTATAGCTGAGGATGAAGAAAACGACGAAGCCGCCAAGCAGCCGCCATTGGGAGCGCATCGGGCCCGCGGGCAACTCGGCGATCAGCCTGCGCGTCGGCGGCAGCGCTGCGACGAGCATCAGCAAGCCGGCTCCGACGAGCGCGATCGCGAAAATGTTCAGCATGACGCAATTGTAACGCTGCGACGCGCGCCGCCCCGGCGGCGAACCCTCAGGCCGAAGCGGCCCGCCGCCCGGTCGAAAGCAGCGCCTCGAAATCGGCCGCCGCCAGCGGCTCGCTATAGAGGTGTCCCTGCCATTCGTCGCAACCCAGCGCCTGCAGGCGGGCGAGCTGCGCCGGGGTCTCGACCCCTTTGGCGGCAAAGCCGAGGCCCAGGCCGCGCGCCATGGCGGCGATCGTCTGCACGATGATCACCGTGTCCTCGCCCGCCTCGAGCGCGGACACGAGGCTGCGGTCGATCTTCAGCTTGCCCACCGGCAGTTCGCGAAGCGCCGCGAGGTTGAACTGGCCGGTGCCGAAATCGTCGATGGTCAGGCCGACCCCCAGCGCGCACACCTCCTTGAGTGTCTCCAGCTGCTCGCTGCCGCCGTACGGCACGCTGCGGCCGGCGATCTCGAGCGAGACGCGGGACGCCGCGATGCCGTTCGACTGGAGCGCCCGGCGCAGCACCTGCGCAAAACTTCGCTCGCGGGAGAATTCCCGGGTCGACACGTTCAGCGCGAACCAGAGATCCCGCATCGGCTCGCTGTTCCACGCGGCGACCTGGGCACAGGCGGTGTCGATCAGCCACGTGCCGATCGCCCCCATGAGCCCGGTCTGCTCGGCCAGCGGGATGAAGTCGTCCGGCACTAGGAGTCCCTTGACCGGATGCTGCCAGCGCAGCAGGACTTCCGCGCCGGTCACGCGGCCGTGCCTTGCGTCCACGACCGGGTGGAAGTGGAGCAGGAGCTCGTCGTTGGCCAGCGCGCGGTACAGGTCGCTTTCCATTTCCAGCCGCTCGACGGCGCGCAGGTTGAGCTCGCGCGCGAAAAAGCGATAGGCGTTGCCGCTGGTTTCCCTCGCTGCGTGCCGCGCCGCATCCGCGTTTTTCAGCAGCTCGTTGAAATCGCGCCCGTCGCCGGGAAACACGCCGATGCCGATGCTGGCCGAAAGGTTCAGGGCGCGCTCCTCGACCACGATCGGCGCGGCCAGGCAGTTGAGGACCTTCTGCGCGACCAGCGTCACGTCGTCGAGCTCCTGCGTGCCGTCCCACAGGAGGACGAATTCGTCCGCGCTGAGGCGCGCCAGCGTGTCGTCCCTGCGCAGCGCATTCGACAGGCGGTCGGCCACCGCGCGAAGCACCGCGTCGCCGAACTGGTGCCCGAGCGAATCTGTGACCAGCTCGAACCTGTCGACCTGCACCGAGAGCACCGCAATGCGCCCCGTGTGGCGTCCGGCGTTGAGGATCGCCTGCTCCACGCGATCGGCCAGCAGCAGGCGGTTCGGCAGCCCCGTCAGGGAATCGCGCGTCGCAAGGTACTGGATGCGCTCTTCGGCCTGGCGCTTGGCGGTGATATCTGCCCCGGTCCCGCGATAACCCTTGAGCACGCCGCGCGCATCGAACACCGGCACGCCCGAAATGCTCTGCCAGATGACCCGCCCGGATTTCGTGATCGAGCGATGCACCACGTCGCGGAAAGGCCCGCCCCGGCTGCGATGGCGCGCCAGCCGCTCGCCGATCGTGCGTTCCTCGCCCAGCGGCATGAAATCGTGCGGCCTGCGGCCGAGCAAGTCTGCATGCACATGGCCGAGTACCGCCTCGATGCGATCCGACAGCCAGGTATAGCGGAAGTCGGCGTCGGTCTCCCATACGTATTCACCAGCCGCTTCGACAACGTCGCGGAAACGCTGCTCGCGCTCCGCGAGCTTCTCGCGGGCACGCACCTTCTCTGAGATGTCGCGAAGCACGGTCTGGAACACGAGCCGACCGCGCTCCAGATACGACACGCTGGCGCCTTCGACCGTGAACACGCTGCCATCGGCTCGCAGCATGCGGCGCTCGAGAAAGTCGCTCTTGCCCGGGCCGTTTCGCAGATAGCGCATGCGCTCGAGGATCATCGGACGATCGTCCGGATGCACCATGTTCAGCGTTTCGCGGCCGACGAGGGCCGCTGGGCCGGCCACGCCGAGCATCTCTGCCGCAACGCGGTTGGCGTACTCGATGCGCCCGCCGGACTGCAGCAGGATGGCGTCCGGCGACAGGTCGATGAGCATCCGGTAACGCGCTTCGGCATCGCGCATCGCGTGCTCGGCGCGCTTGCGGCGGTCGATGTCCATCGCCGTGCCGGTCATGCGCAACGCGCGGCCCTGGGCATCGCGCGCAACGACTTTTCCGGAGCTTGCAATCCACTTCCAGCCACCGGAGCCTGTGCGCACGCGGAAGTCGGCTTGGAATGACGGCGTGTCTCCCTTGATCGCGCGCCTCGATTCGAGCAGCGCAGGGGCGCGATCCAGCTCGTGGATGCGCTCGAGGATTTCGGCCACGCTGCGTTCCTGGGCGCCGGGACCATCGCCGAGCATTTCTCCCCAACCTTCGCTGATCGACAACTGTCCGGTGGCGAGGTCGCTGTCCCAGGTCGCGAGCGCGCCGGCTTCGAGCGCCATCTCGAGCCTGGACTTCGCGTTGGAGAGCGCGCGGGCGGAGTTCAACTTATCGGTGACATCCCGCCCGACGCCGCGGTAGCCGGCGAAGCGCCCTTCGCCGTCGAGCCTAGGCTCGCCCGAGATGAGGTGGAACTGCTGGCACTCGTGGAAGTCGCAGCATTCGTTTTCGCCGCCCGGCCGGCAGAGCTCGAGTTCGTGGAACGGTGCGCGTGCCTCGAGCTTCTTGAGGTGGGCCGCCAGCGCCTGCGGCTCGACGAGCAGCCCGCCGATCTCCCAGGGTCGCTGCCCGTAGGCGAGCGATGAGCCGAACAGCGCAAGCATCGACTGCCCGCCGGCGATCCAGACGAGGCGGTGATCGGCGTCCGTTTCCCAGAACCAGTCGGCGGACAGTCCCGTAAGGCTGCGAAAGCGTCCTTCGCTCTCGGCCAGCGCGCGGCTCGCGCGCTCCCTGCCCTCCACGGCACCCTGGAAAAGGAAGAACACGAAAAAGCCGACGAATGCCGCAATCGCGATCGCATTCAGCAGCGGCGAGACCGGCGAGGCCGCGCTTTGCCCGATGAGGTGCTCGACCGCGAGCTCGCATGCGAGGACCAGCCCGATGACGATGACGAGGTATACCGCGATCGAGCGCTTCACGCCGAACTGGCGCGCCCGATGGACCAGCGTGTCGACCAGGTTCATGCGGGCTCGGCGGCTTTCGGCGACTCGGTCGACGGCGGCGCGACCTTGGCGACTTCCTCGATGGTCGTGAGCCCGGCGGCCACCTTGAGCGCCCCGCTCAGCCGCAACGGGCGCATGCCTTCCTTGAGCGCCTGCTGGCGGATCGCGGCTTCACCGCGGTTCTCGGAAACGAGCTGCTTGATCGTCGGGCTCCCGGCGAGGACCTCGTAAATCCCGACGCGCCCCTGGAAGCCGGTCATGCGGCACTCGAGGCATCCGACCGGCTTATAGATCGCCGTGGGGCGATTGGTCTTCCACGGCGCCACCAGCCCGTCCCAGGCAGCCACGTCCTCGACGCGGGAGAGATCCACCTTGCGCTTGCAGGCGGGGCACAGGATCCGCACGAGGCGCTGCGCCATCACGCCGTTGATCGTGGCGACGAGCAGGTAGGGGGCGACGCCGAGTTCGAGCAACCTCGTCATCGCGGTGGGGGCGTCATTCGTGTGCAGCGTGGACAGCACGAGGTGGCCGGTCAGCGCGGCCTGCACCGCCATCTCCGCGGTTTCGAGGTCGCGGATTTCGCCGACCATGATGATGTCCGGGTCCTGGCGCATGAGCGCGCGCAGGCCTTCGGCAAACCCCAGGTCGATGTTCGATTGCACCTGCATCTGGTTGAAGGTGCCCTCGATCATCTCGATCGGGTCCTCGACCGTGCAGACATTGACCTCGGGTGTGGCTAGCGACTTGAGCGTGGAATACAAGGTCGTCGTCTTGCCCGAGCCGGTCGGCCCGGTGACCAGCACGATGCCGTTCGGCCGCTCGGTCATTTCCTTCCAGCGGCTGCTGTCCTCCGCCGAGAAGCCCAGCTCGCTGAAATCGCGCACAAGCACCTCGGGATCGAAGATGCGCATCACGAGCTTTTCGCCGAACGCGGTCGGCAGGGTCGACAGCCGCAGCTCGATCTCCTGCCCGTCGAGCGTGCGCGTCTTCACCCGGCCGTCCTGCGGCCTGCGCTTTTCGACCACGTCCATGCGGCCGAGGATCTTGATGCGGCTGGTCATGGCGGCCTGGACCACCGACGGGATCTGGTAGACCTGGTGCAGCACCCCGTCGATCCTGAAGCGCACGATGCCCAGCTCGCGGCGCGGCTCGATGTGGATGTCGCTCGCCCTCTGCTCGAACGCGTACTGCCAGAGCCAGTCGACGATGCGCACGATATGCGCGTCGTTCGCATCGAACTGCTTGTTGGACGAGCCCAGGTCGACCAGCTGCTCGAAATTGCCGATGCCCGAGGTGCCGCCGCCGGCCTTGTTCGCCCCCTTGATCGACTTGGCGAGGTTGTAGAACTCGACCTGGTAGCGCTCGATGTCCGCGGGGTTCGCGATCACGCGGCGCACCTCGAGCTTGAGGATCTTGCCGAGCTCGCGCTCCCAGTCGCGCATGTACGGCTCGGCGGTCGCGATCACCGCTTCCTTGCTGTTGACGCTGACTGGCAGCACCCGGAAGCGCGTCGCGTAGGCCGAGGACATCACGTCGGTGACCGCGGCGAAGTCGATCTTGAGCGGGTCGATATGCACGTACTCGAGGCCGACCCGCCCGGCCATCCATTCGGTGAGCGATTCGAGCGAGAGCAAACGGTGAGGCGCCTGCAGGCTCTTCCACTTCTGGTCGGCGATGATAAGGAGCGGGTGCGATGCCCCGCGGTAGTAACGCCGCTCTTTCTTGAGGAGCTCGGCGGGCTCGGCCTCGACATGCCCGTCGTGGACCAGCCAGTCGATCAGCTCGGAAAGCGTGACCCGGTGTTCGGTGACTTTGGGTTGGACGGCGGCCATCCTGCGGGCTTCCTTGGGGGAGGTGTGACTATAGCAGTGCGCTGTAGCTGGACCCAACGCAGCCTCAACGCGCCCTGACACCGGCTTACAATGCGCGAGGCACAAAGAAACGGGATCCGCCATGTCCGCCACCGCCCGAGTCACTAGCCCACGACGCGCCCTCGGCGCCGACGTCCGCATGAAAGAGGTCTGGGCATGGGCGATGTACGATTTCGCCAACTCCGGTTACACCACGGTCGTCATCACGGCCGTTTTCAGCGCCTATTTCGTCTCGGTCGTGGCCGAAAAGGCGGTGTGGGCCACCTTCGCATGGACCGCCGCGCTCTCGGTTTCCTACGCGCTGATCATGATTACCGCCCCGCTGGTCGGCGCATGGGCCGACGCGCACGCGGCGAAGAAAAGACTGCTTGCGATCAGCACGGTCGGCTGCGTCGTCGGCACCGCGCTGCTGTGGTACGCCGGCCCCGGCATGCTCGCGGTCACGCTCGTGCTGATCGTGGTGTCGAATTATTTCTTCGGCAGCGGCGAAAACCTGATCGCTGCGTTCCTGCCCGAGCTGGCCGACTCCGAAGCAATGGGCCGCGTGTCGGGCTGGGGCTGGAGCATCGGCTACCTCGGCGGCCTGCTTTCGCTCGGCCTGTGCCTGGCCTACATCACCTGGGCGCAAGCCAGGGGCCTGCCGGCTTCGCAATTCGTGCCCGACACGATGCTGATCACCGCGGCCCTGTTTGCGATCGTGAGCCTGCCGACGTTCCTTTGGCTGCGGGAGCGGGCGGTCCCCCACCCTCAACGCGCCGGCATCATGGCCACGGCGTGGGGCCGCGTGCTGCAGACTTTGCGCGAGGCGCAGCGCTATCGCGACCTGCGGCGCTTCCTTCTCTGCGTGGTGTTCTACCAGGCGGGCATCCAGGCCGTGATCGCGCTCGCGGCGATCTATGCGCAGGAGGCGATGAAATTCACCACGCAACAGACGATCGTGCTGATCCTCGTGGTCAACGTCACTGCCGCCGTCGGCGCTTTCGCGTTTGGCTACCTCCAGGATGCGATCGGCCACATTCGCGCGATCACCCTGACGCTGTTCGGCTGGATCGCGATGGTCCTGATCGCCGGCATGGCGCAAGGCGTCACCGCTTTCTGGATCGCGGCCAACATCGCCGGGCTGTGCATGGGCGCCTCGCAGGCCGCGGGACGCGCGATCGTCGGCGTGCTCGCGCCGCCCGCGCGGCTCGGCGAGTTCTTCGGGCTCTGGGGACTGGCGGTCAAGCTGGCCTCGATCTTCGGCCCGCTTTCGTACGGGCTGATGACCTGGGTCTTCGGCGGCGACCATCGCACGGCCATCATGGTGCTGGGCGTCTATTTTGCGATCGGGCTCGTGATCCTTCGCGGCGTGGACATGAAACGCGGACGCGCCGCCGCCCTCGGCGGCTGAGGTATCATTCCGCCGGCTTTTTCATCCCCCTCAGGAGACACCAGATGACCATCAAAGTCGGCGACCGCCTGCCGGACGGCAAGCTTTCCGAATCCATCGAGTTCGACGCAGCCTGCCCGATGCCGCCCAAGGAAGTGGGCGTGTCCGAAGCCGCCAAAGGCAAGAAGATCGTGGTCTTCGCATTGCCCGGCGCCTTTACGCCGACCTGTTCGGCAAAGCACGTGCCCGGCTACGTTGCCGGCATCGACAAGCTCAAGGGCAAGGGCGTCGACGAAGTCTGGTGCGTCGCCACCAATGACGGTTTCGTCATGGCCGCCTGGGGCCGCGACCAGAAAGCGATCGGCAAGGTGCGCATGATGGGCGACGGTTCCGGCCACTGGACCAAGGCGCTCGGCCTCGAGCTCGACCTCACGGCGCGCGGCATGGGCGTGCGCTCGCAGCGCTATTCGATGCTCGTCGACGATGGCGTGGTCAAGTCGCTGAACATCGAAGGCCCGGGCAAGTTCGAAGTCAGCGATGCTGACACGATGCTGAAGCAGCTCGGCTAGTGAAAGCGGCGCTGATGGTCGGCAGCCTGCTGCTTGCTGCTTCTGCGGCGCTGTTCGCCCAGGCACCGTCACCCCTGACCCAGTCGCAAGGCAACCGCGAGGAAATGCGGCCCTGCGCGAAGGAGCCGGATCCGGCCAAGTGCGAGGCGCGCCGCAAGGAGATCCGCGAGCACATGAAATCTGCGAGGGACGCCTGCCAGGCAAAACAGGGCCGCGAGCGCGGCACCTGCATCGCGCAGCACATGTGCGCGAAAGCCCCCGACCCCGGCGCATGCCAGGCGCGCGCGAAAGAGCGCATGCAACGGCGCGAGGAGCGCGAAAAGGGCGGCGCCAAGCCGCCCAAAGCCTAGCGCCGGGCTAGGCCGACAGCGCTAGGCCGACAGCTCCAGCAGCAGGCCGTTCAGGCGCTTGACGAACCCGGCGGGATCGTCGAGCTCGCCCCCTTCGGCCAGCATCGCCTGCTCGAACAGCAGCGCAGCCCAGTCGTCGAAGCGCTTTTCTTCGTGCTTCAGGCGCAGCACGATCGGGTGGGAAGGATTGATCTCGAGTATCGGCGCCGAATCGGGCGCTTTCTGCCCCGCCGCCTTGAGGATCCGCGCGAGGTTGCCGCCGATGTCGTGCTCGTCGGCCACCAGGCACGCGGGCGATTCCGTCAGGCGCATGGTGACGCGCACCTCTTTCACCCGCTCGCCCAGCGCAGTCTTGATGCGGGTAGTGAGCTCGCCGAATTCCTTGCTCTTCTCCTCGGCCTCTTTCTTCTCCGCTTCGTCACCGAGGTCGAGCCCGCCGCGCGCCACCGAGGCCAGCGGCTTGCCATCGAACTCGGACAGGTTGCCGACCAGCCATTCGTCGACGCGATCGTGCATCAGCAGCACTTCGATGCCTTTCTTGCGGAAGACCTCGAGGTGCGGGCTCGAGCGCGCGCCCGCGAAGGTCTCTGCGGTCACGTAGAAGATCTTGTCCTGCCCGGGCTTCATGCGCGAAACGTAGTCGGCCAGCGACACGGTCTCTTCCGCGTTCTCGGCCTGCGTTGAAGCAAAGCGCAGAAGTTTTGATACGCGCTCCTTGTTGGCGAAATCCTCGCCGACGCCTTCCTTGAGCACCTTGCCGAATTCTTTCCAGAACGTCGCGAACTTCTCTTTCTGGTTTTCGGCCAGGTCCTCGAGCAGGCCGAGCACCCGCCGCGTGGCGCCCGCGCGGATCGATTCCACGTCCTTGCTTTCCTGCAGGATCTCGCGCGAGACGTTCAGCGGGAGGTCGTTCGAATCGATCACGCCGCGCACGAAGCGCAGATACCCCGGCATCAGGTGTTCGGCATCTTCCATGATGAAGACCCGGCGCACGTAAAGCTTGACCCCGCGGCGCTGGTGCCTGTCCCACAAATCAAACGGTGCGCGCGCGGGGATGTAGAGGAGCTGGGTGTATTCCTGGCGGCCTTCGACCTTGCCGTGCGTCCAGGCGAGCGGCGGCTCGGGGTCGTGCCCGACGTGCGAATAGAACTCCTTGTACTCGTCCTCGGTCACCTCGGCTTTCGGCCGCGCCCAGAGCGCGCTCGCCTTGTTGATCGGCGCGTCTTCGCCCGGGAACACGATCGGCAGGCTGATGTGGTCGGAATACTTGCGCACGATGCCCTTGACCTTCCACGGCTCGAGCAGGTCGTCCTCGCCTTCGCGCAGGTGCAGGACGATCTCGGTGCCGCGCTCGGGGCGGTCGACCTGTTCCAGCGAATATTCCCCGCCGCCGTCCGACTCCCAGCGAATGCCGGCGTCGGCGCCCAGGCCTGCGCGACGGGTGGTGAGCGTGACCTTGTCGGCGACGATGAACGACGAATAGAACCCGACCCCGAACTGGCCGATGAGGTTGGCGTCTTTTTTCTGGTCGCCGGTGAGCTTGTCGAGGAATTCGCGCGTGCCCGACCTGGCGATCGTCCCGATGTTGGCGACCACCTCCTCGCGCGACATGCCGACGCCGTTGTCCGCGATCGTGATCGTGCGGGCGTCCTTGTCGACGCTCACGCGGATCTTGAGGTCGGGGTCCGACCCGTAGAGCGAAGTGTCTGCCAAGGCCTCGAACCGCAGCTTGTCGGCGGCGTCCGATGCGTTGGAAATCAGCTCGCGCAGGAAGATTTCCTTGTTGCTGTACAGCGAATGGATCATCAGCTTGAGCAGCTGCTTGACCTCGGCCTGGAATCCGAGCGTCTCCCGGGTGGCGGTCTGGGACATGGGGTTGAACCTTCTTGGTTTGGGTCGATAGATATCGGGTACGCGGCAGCTTGGGGCGTCCGCGGGCGATTTCAAGGGCAACGGCGGCCAAAGGTATTGTCCGCGGGTAGAATCCGCGCTCCCGTGAGTCCCGAATCCCTCGCCGTCTTTCGCGCCGGAGCGCGCGCCGCCGCCCCAGTGCTGCTCGGCGTGTTCCCGTTCGGGCTGGTGACCGGCGTCGCCATGGCGGCGGGCGGCATTCCTCCGCTGGAGGCGATCCTGATGTCTTTCATCGTGTTCGCAGGCGCCTCCCAACTGGCGGCGACGCAGCTTCTCGGGGCCGCCGCGCCGGTCGCGGTGATCCTCGTTACCGCGTTCTTCATCAACCTGCGGTTCGTGATGTACAGCGCCTCGATGCGCCAGCACCTGGGCGCGCTGCCGTTGCGCTGGCGCCTCGGGCTGGGGTACATCCTTTCGGACAACGCCTACGCGCTCTGCATCACCCGCTTCATGCAGCGTCCCGCAGAACCCCACCGGCACTGGTACTGCTTCGGGTCGGCGGTGACGATCTGGGCAACCTGGCAAGTGGCCACGATCCTCGGCGTCATCGCGGGGGCTTCGGTGCCGGCGGCCTGGAAACTCGACTTCGCCGCGCCGCTCGCTTTCGTGGCCATGTCGGTCCCGCTGCTGCGGGATCGCGCAATGGTCGCCGCCGCGCTTGCGGCCGCCGTGACCGTCGTGCTGGCCAATTCGCTCCCCATGCGGCACGGGCTGGTGCTGGCCGCGCTGGCCGGCATTGCCGCCGGGTTCGCTGCCGAGCGCAAAGTCATGAACCCGGCCGCATGAGCCTCACGACGATCTGGCTGGCCATGCTCGGCATGGGGCTGACGACCCTGCTGCTGCGTTCCTCTTTCCTGCTGTTGCCGCAATGGGTGGAATTGCCACCCCTGCTCCGGCGGGCATTGCGCTATGTGCCGGCGGCTGTGCTGACCGCGATTTATGCGCCTGAAATGCTGGTCCGGTCCGGCGCGATCCATTTCTCGCCGGACAATGCCCGGCTGCTGGCCGGGCTGGTCGCGATCGGCGTGGCCTGGAAATTCCGCCGCACTTTCCTCACCATCGCCGCCGGGATGCTGGCGCTGCACGCCTTCGGTGCGATCATTGCCCGCGCTACGGCCTGAGCGTTGAACCTAGCGCCCAAGTTCCCATCAAAGCCTCGTCAATAAAAATTCCGGTCCCGAAAACCCCTGGCCTCCCAATGACATTTACCCGCTCGTTCCTGCGCCTCCTGTTCGCGGCCTTGCTGCTCCTCAACCTGCAGCAGGCCCTCGCCGCCGCCATCCCGCAGAAAGTCACCTCGATCGAAGGCGTGACCGAATACCGGCTGGACAACGGGTTGCGCCTGCTGCTGGTCCCCGATGGGTCGGTCGACTCGGTGATGGTGCACATCACCTACATGGTCGGCTCGCGGCACGAAGGCTACGGCGAGAAGGGCATGGCCCACCTGCTCGAGCACATGCTCTTCAAGGGCACAGCCAAGCACCCGAAGCTCAAGGAGGACTTTGCCGCCAAGGGCGTGCGCTTCAACGGCTCGACCTCGTACGACCGCACAAACTACTACGAGACGATGGCGGCGACGCCCGCGAACCTCGAATGGATGCTGAGCGTCGAGGCCGACCGCATGCTGAATGCGTTCGTGCGCAAGGCCGACCTCGACAGCGAAATGACGGTGGTGCGCAACGAATTCGAGTCCGGCGAGAACAGCCCCGGCAGCGTCCTGCGCCAACGCATGATGCAGCTCGCATTCCCGTGGCACAACTACGGCAACGCCGTGATCGGGGCGCGCTCGGACATCGAGAACGTGCCGATCGACCGGCTGCACGCGTTCTACCGGATGTATTACCAGCCGGACAACGCGGTGCTCATCATCGGCGGCAAGTTCGACGAGCGGCAGGCGCTCGCCCTGGTGGCCAAGCATTTCGGCCCGCTGCCCAGGCCCGCCCGCAAGCTGCCGCAGCAATACACTTTCGATCCAACCCAGGATGGCGAGCGCAGCGTCGTGCTGCGCCGCGCGGGCGACACGCAGATGTTCGCCACGCTCTATCGCGTGCCCTCCGGCGGCCACGAGGACTACCCGGCCGTGGACGTGCTCGTCTACCTCATGTCCACGCAGCCCACCGGCAGGCTGCACCGGGCGCTGGTGCAAAAAGGCCTCGCCAGCTCGATCTGGGGCGGCGAATCGTCGCTGCACGATCCGGGATTCATGTATTTCGGCGCAGGCATGCTCAAGAGCGCGGCCTTCGACCCGGTGCGCGACACGCTGATCGCCACGCTCGAGAACCTCGCGGCCGAGCCGATCAAGGCCGACGAGGTGGAGCGCGCCAAGCTCTCGCTGATCAACGATTTCGAGAAGACGCAGATCGAGACGCTGTCGCTCGTCCCGACGCTCGGCGAATTCAGCGCGACCGGCGACTGGCGATTGTTCTACCTCTATCGCGACCGCCTGCGCAAAGTCACCGTGGCGGACGTGCAGCGTGTGGCGTCGACCTACCTCAAGCCGGCCAACCGCGTGATGGGCACGTTCGTGCCGACCGACAAGCCGGACCGAGCGGACATTCCGCCCCCGCCGGACCTGGCGAAGGCGCTTGCCGGCTATACCGGCGGCAAGGCGCCGGAGCTCGGCGATGCGTTCGACCCGTCGCCGGCCAATATCGAATCGCGCCTGATCCGCAAGACGCTGCCGAACGGCATTCGCGTGGCGCTGCTGCCGAAGAAGACGCGCGGCGGAAACGTAGTCGCGCGGCTGGCCCTGCATTGGGGCGACGAAGCCTCCAAGATGAATCGCGCCACCTCCTGCGGATTCGCGGGCGCGATGCTCATGCGCGGCTCGCGCAAGCACACGCGCGCCGAGCTGCAGGACGCCTTCGAAAAACTGAACGCGAACGTTTCGATCAACGGCGAAGGCGCAGGCATCGACACGCAGCGCGCGCAGTTTCCGCAGGCCTTGCGGCTGGCCGCCGAAGTGCTCAAGGAACCGGCCTTCCCGGCGAGCGAATTCGCGGAGCTCAAGCAGGCCACCATTACCGCCGCGGAGTCGCGGCGCGGCGACCCCTCGGCGCAGGCGACGCGGCGCATGGAAAGGCACCTATCGCCTTATCCCAAGGGTCACTGGCACCATCGCCAGACGCTCGACGAAGAGATCGAGTCCCTCAAATCCGCCACGCTGGCAGACGCCCAGGGGTGTTACTCGGACTTCATGGGCGCGACGCAGGCCGAGTTCGCGGCGGTCGGCGATTTCGACCCGGACGAGGTGTTCAAGCTGGTCGAGGAGCTGTTCGGCAACTGGAAGTCGCCGCGTCCCTACCAGCGCATCCCGGCGCGCTACTTCGACGTGCCGGCCGAAAAGATCGAGATCCGCACGCCCGACAAGGCCAATTCGGTCCTGCGGGTCGGGCAGAACATCGCGCTGCGCGATGACGATCCCGATTTCCCGGCGCTTGCGCTCGGCAACTACCTGCTGGGCGGCAATTCGAGCGCCCGGCTATCGGCGCGCATCCGGGAGAAGGAAGGCCTTTCCTACGGGACGTACGCTTCCTTCAGCGCCTCGCAGCTCGACAAGGCCGCGAGCTTCTCGGCTTCATCGATCTACGCGCCGCAGAACCGCGCCAAGGTCGAGGCGGCGATGCGCGAGGAAATCGAGCGGGTGCTGCGCGACGGTTACACGGCGACGGAGCTAGCCGACGCGAAGAGCGGCTACCTCCAGCAGCGCCGCACACAGCGCACGCAGGACCGCTCGCTCCTCGGCCGGCTGAACATGTACCTCTTCATCGGCCGGACTTTCGCGTGGGACATCGATTTCGAGCAGAAGATCGCCGCGCTAACGCCCGGGCAGGTGCGCGACGCGATGCGCCGCCACATGGACCTCTCGAAGATGACTTTCCTCGCCGCCGGGGATTTTAAAGAGTAGGACGAGGAAGGGGGTACGGGGGAAACCTTGGTTTCCCCTGCTTCCGATCCTACCGCTTCAGCAAATCGCGGATTTCCTCCAGCAGCACTTCCTGCCGCGTCGGCGGCGGGGGCGCGGCCGGTACAGGCGGCGCCTCGCGCTTCATGCGGTTGATGAGCTTCACCATCAGGAAGATCGCCCACGCGATGATGAGGAAATCGACGCAGGTCTGGAGAAACTTGCCGTACTTGATGGTGGCGGTGCCGACCACCACCGACAGCCCGGCGAAATTGACCCCGCCCAGCATCGAGCCGATCAGCGGCATGACCATGTCTTCCACCACCGAAGTCACGATCTTGCCGAAAGCGGCACCGATGATGACGCCGACCGCAAGGTCGACCACGTTTCCCTTGATTGCGAATTCCCTGAATTCCCTTGCAAAGCTCATGACACTCCCCGGTTGGCACGTTTCAATCGATCGCTAGGTATTCCACCTTCAGAATTTCCAGCTGCTCGGCGCCGTTCGGCGTGCGCAGCGTGACCAGGTCGCCTTCGCGCGACTTGATCAGCGCCTTGGCGATCGGCGAGATCCACGAGACGCGCCCGCGCGAGGTGTCGACTTCGTCGAGCCCCACGATCGTGATCGTCCTCTCGGCGCCGTCGGCCGAGCTCACGGTCACCGTCGCGCCGAAGAACACCTGGTCGGTATCGCGCCCGACCGGGTCGACGACTTCCGAATTCTCCAGCCGGCGGATGAGGAACCGCACGCGGCGATCGATCTCGCGCAGGCGCTTCTTGCCATAGATATAGTCGCCGTTCTCCGACCGGTCGCCGTTCGAGGCGGCCCAGGACACCGTGCGAACGACTTCCGGGCGCTCGACTTCCACCAGGTGCTTGAGTTCGGCGCGCAAACGCGCGTATCCCGCAGGCGTCATGTAGTAGCGCGAGACCACCGGCCCGGCGGCTTCGGCCGGCAAGTCCTCTTCGGCGTCGTCGTTTTCGCGAGTGAAGGCCTTCGACATGTGAGATTTTACCTCTGCGCCCCCCTGACAGCCCCCTTACCGCATGCCGCGACCCAGCATACTTGCCAGAGGCACGACGCTTCGCCCAAAATGGGGGTCTACGATCTAGGAACGGGGAGCCTATATGGCAAAAGTAGACAAAGACGACCTGCTCGGCCGTGTGCGATTGAAGGAATGGCTGCTGATGCTGCTGATTACGCTCACCGCGATCATGGCGAACCTGCCCAGCGACTTCCTCGAGAAATACCAGCTCAACCCCAATTACCTGGTCGCCGCGCTGAGCTGCTCGGTGATCTTCGGCCTGTTCCTCTACCTGCGCTTTTTCTTCTTCCTGGCGGTCGTGCTGCTGATCGCCGGCGCCAACATGCCCGAACAGATCGCCGACCGCTTCAACGTCTCCAAGGTGCCGCTGATCCTCGCGCTGATCGTGCTGGTCGGCATTTCGCTGATCAACTACATCGTCAAGCTGATGCCCACGGGCCTCGAGCCGAAGGCCAAGGCGCAGAGCGCCGAGGGCGTCCGGGCGATGTTCTACGCGATCGAGAAAGGCAACCTCGTCGATGCGCAGAAGGTCATCAGCATGGATTTCGACCCGAACATGCACCATGACAACGGATACACGCCCCTTGCGTACGCGGCAATGAAAGGCAACCCGCAGATGGTCGAGCTCTTCCTGCGCAACGGCGCCAGCCCGGGACTGACCACCAAGGATGGCGACACGCCGGTCGAGCTTGCCTTGCGCTTCGGCCACGGCGAAGTCGCCGACATGCTCAAGCGCGCCCGGCAGGAAAACGAAACGCGAACGGCCGACGGCGGCCCTTCCGCCACGCCGCAGTCTGCCGCCGCGTAACCGGGCAAAAGCGATGCGCGTCCCGATGCGCGTCGCGTCCCTCCTCGCCGCGCTGGCCTGCGCGGTGCCCGCCCTCGCCCAGAAGCTGCCGCTGGAGCGGATCAGGCTTCCGCCCGGCTTCACGATCGAGCTCTTCGCGCAGGTACCCAGCGCCCGCGAGATGGCGCTCGGCAAGCAGGCGGTGTTCGTCGGCGCGCGCTCCGGCGGCAAGGTCCATGCGCTCAAATTGCGCGGCGAAGGCGCCAGCCTCTCGGTCGAGAAGGTTTCGGTCGTCGCGAGGGGCCTCGACATGCCCACGGGGGTCGCCTTCCGCGATGGCGCCCTGTATGTCGCCGACGTCAGCCGCATCCTGCGTTACGACAACATCGAGTCGCGGCTCGACTCGCCGCCCTCGCCCGCGGTCGTCACCGACCGCCTGCCGAGCGAGACGCATCACGGCTGGAAATTCATCGCCTTCGGTCCAGACGGCCAGCTTTACGTGCCGGTGGGCGCGCCCTGCAACGTCTGCGAGCGGGACACCGAGCGATACGGGCTGATCCATCGCATGGCGCCGGACGGGTCGAAATCCGAGGTCTTCGCGCGCGGCGTGCGCAACTCGGTGGGATTCGATTGGCACCCGGAGACCAAGGAGCTCTGGTTTACCGACAACGGCCGCGACATGCTCGGCGACGACCTCCCGGCCGACGAGCTCAACCATGCGCCGCGCGCCGGGATGCATTTCGGCTTCCCGTATTGCCACCAGGGCGATACCGCGGACCCGGAGTACGGCCAGAAGAGGAAGTGCAGGGAATTCACGCCGCCGGCGCAGAAGCTCGGGCCGCACGTCGCCTCGCTCGGCATGCGCTTTTATCGCGGCAACCAGTTCCCGGCCGAGTACAAGAACCAGGTCTTCATCGCCGAGCACGGCTCCTGGAACCGCTCTAAAAAGATCGGTTACAGGATCTCGGTCGTGCGGGTGGAGGGCGGCCGGGCGGTGTCCTATCGGCCGTTCGCGGAAGGTTGGCTGCAGGGCGAATCGGTGTGGGGGAGGCCCGCCGACGTGCTCGAGCTGCCGGACGGCTCGCTGCTCGTTTCGGACGACTATGCCGGGGCCGTCTACCGGATCAGATATTCCCGCTGATTCAGGCAGTTAACCGGCCCCTGACTTGGCACGAAAGTAGACCTGCCAAGCGCCCGGATTCCGCCTAGAATCCGTTCCTCCCCCCGCCGTTCACTGTATAAAATAACAGTCAAATGACCGAGACCGTCACCTCCAAAACCATCGTCGACGCCACGCCGGCCGAACAGGAAGTCTGCCGCGACGTGCTGGTCGAAAAGTACGCCAAGCACAAGGAATCCACGATCGGCGAAGTGCGCGCGCGCGTAGCGCTGGCGCTTGCGCAGGTCGAGCCCGAAGACCGCCGCGCCCTGTGGGAAAGGCGCTTCCACCAGGCCCTCGAGGACGGCTTCATTCCCGCCGGCCGGATCAATTCGGCCGCCGGCATCGAGATGCAGGCCACCCTCATCAACTGCTTCGTGCAGCCGGTGGGCGACTCGATCTCCGAGCTTTCCGACGGGCGCCCGGGCATCTATACCGCCCTGCAGGAGGCGGCTGAAACCATGCGCCGTGGCGGTGGCGTGGGTTACGACTTTTCCTCCATCCGCCCGAAAGGCGCCGAGGTCAAGGGTACCCAGTCTCGCGCAAGCGGCCCGGTGTCGTACATGCGGGTGTTCGATCGCTCTTGCGAGACGGTCGAATCGGCAGGCGCCCGGCGCGGCGCGCAGATGGGCGTGCTCCGATGCGACCACCCGGACGTGGAGGAATTCATCCACGCAAAGGATTCCGGCGAGCTCACCAACTTCAACATCTCGGTGGGCGTGTCGGATGCGTTCATGGAGGCGGTGGAGCACGACGGCAATGTAGAGCTGGTGCACAAGGCGCGGCCCGGGCGCGAGCAGTTCGAGGCCGGCGCCTACCAGCGCGAGGACGGCAACTGGGTCTACCGCAAGGTGCGCGCGCGCGACCTCTGGGACCAGGTCATGCGTTCCACCTACGACCATGCCGAGCCGGGAATCCTCTTCCTCGACCGCATGAACCGCGACAACAACCTCAACTATTGCGAAACGATCGAGGCCACCAACCCATGTGCCGAGCAGCCGCTGCCGCCGTACGGCTGCTGCTGCCTCGGCTCGATCGACCTCACACGCTTCGTCGCCAACCCTTTTGCGGAGACGGCCGCGTTCGACTTTGCGGCGTTCGGCAAGGTCGTCGAGGTCTCGGTGCGCATGCTCGACAACGTTCTCGAAGTCACCGCGTGGCCGCTCGAGCAGCAGCGCCAGGAAGCGATGGCCAAGCGCCGCGTCGGCCTCGGTTTCACCGGCCTGGGCGATGCATTGATCATGCTGCGCCTGCGTTACGACGGCGAAGAAGCGCGTGCGATGGCGGCAAGGATTTCCGAGGCGATGCGCGACTACGCGTACCGTGCCTCGGTGGAACTCGCGCGAGAGCGCGGCGCCTTCCCGCTTTTCAATGCGGACCTCTACCTCTCGGGCACCAGCTTCGCCGCGCGCCTGCCGGAAGAGATCAAGGCGCAGATCCGCCGCCACGGCCTGCGCAATTCGCACCTGCTGTCGATCGCGCCCACCGGCACGATCAGCCTCGCCTTTGCGGACAATGCGTCCAACGGCATCGAGCCGCCGTTCTCGTGGACCTATACGCGCAAGAAGCGCATGGCCGACGGCACGCTCAAGGAATTCCCGGTCGAGGACCACGCCTGGCGCCGCTATCGCGCAATGGGCGGCGATATGGACAACCTGCCGCCGTGGTTCGTGACCGCGCTCGAGCTCAGCGCTTCGGCGCACGAGGAAATGGTCGCTGCGGTTGCGCCTTTCGTGGACACGAGCATCTCCAAGACGGTCAACGTGCCGGAGGACTATCCCTACGGCGAATTCCAGGACCTGTATTTCAACGCCTGGAAATCCGGCCTCAAGGGCCTGGCCACGTATCGCCCGAACAACGTGCTCGGCTCGATCCTCTCGGTCGACAAGCCGGCCGAAAAGGAAAAGCCGCAGGACTTCCGCCAGGACGACCGCAACCGCCGCATCGAGATCAAGTCCGTCCCGGCGCCGGTGCTCTCGAGCCTCGCCTGGCCTGGACGCCCGAACCTCGCCGGCGGCAATCCGGCGTGGACCTACATGATCGAGCACCCCCACGGCACTTTCGCGGTGTTTGTCGGCCACGTCGAAGCGAACGGCGATGGCTCCGGAAAGCCGCACGCGTTCGAGGTGTGGGTCAACGGCGCCGAGCAACCTCGCGGCATCGGTGCGCTCGCCAAGACACTCTCGATGGACATGCGCGCCAACGATTCCGGCTGGCTCAAGCTCAAGCTCGATTCGCTCGCCAAGGCCGCGGGTGACGACGCCTTCGACATGGCCTTCCCGCCCAACGGCGAGCGCAAGCGCATGCCTTCGGTCGTCTCGGCGCTGGCGCAGGTCGTGCGCCACCAGGTTGAGAGGCTCGGCGCGTTTAACGAGGTCGGGCCCACGCCGGTGCTCGACGCGATGTTCAGCCTCAAGGAGCCGAAGACCGGCACCGACGGAACGATGTCCTGGACGGTCGACATCCACAACGTCGGGACCGGCGACGATTTCGTGCTGGGGCTCAAGGAGATCACCCTGCCGGATGGAGTAACCCGCCCCTACTCCGTTTGGCTCTCGGGCGAATACCCCCGCGCGCTGGACGGCCTGTGCAAGCTGCTGTCCCTGGACATGCGCGTGCTCGACCCGGCCTGGATAGGCATGAAGCTGCGCAAGCTCATCGACTATCCCGAGCCGCTCGGCGATTTCATGGCGTTCGTGCCCGGCGAGAAAAGGCAGCAGACCTGGCCTTCGACCGTTGCCTACATGGCGCGCCTCATCCTCCACCGCTATGCGATGCTCGGCATCCTGAGGGAGGACGGCACGCCGCTCACGCAGGCCGGGCTCTTGAGCGAGCCGCCGGCGCAGGGCGTGGCACCGGTCATGAAAGGCAACGCCTGCCCGGAATGCGGCAACCACACCATGATCCGCAAGGATGGCTGCGACTACTGCACCGCCTGCGGCTACACTGGCGTCTGCGGATAAAGGGGATCGAAATGCATGCACTTCGTCTTGTAGTAGTTCTTGCCCTGGCGGCCCTGCTTGCTGCCTGCGGCTCGATGAATGTCGTCTCCGACGGCCCGGACGCGAAGCTCATGCTGCGCGGAAACGACCCGGTGGGTTACTTCACGCAAGGCAGGGCAGTGCCCGGCCGCCCGGACCTCAAGGCCGAGCACGAAGGCGTTACCTATCGCTTCGCTTCGGAAGAGAACCGCCGCACCTTCGTCGCCAACCCGGCCAAGTACGCGCCGCAGTACGGCGGATTCTGCTCAAACGGCATGGTTTTCGCGGTTAAGATCGCCGGTCAGACC
>JANMDK010000222.1:0-15279 GCA_031376265.1 Pseudomonadota bacterium | reverse complement strand
TTCAAGTCCGTCTCGTAGGCGAGGGTGACCTGCGCCGAGCGGCTCATCACCAAATGGGTTTCCACCTCGAGTTTTTTCAGCAGCTCGAGCGCCCGGATCGCGTAAATCGTTCCCGATGCGCCGGTGATGCCTACGATCAGTCGCGGTGTCCCCACGGCCCTAGCCCCGCACCTTGCGGATCAGCGCCTTCGCACGCTCGATCGCGTCTGCGGGCAGCGTGTGCCGTTGGGCGAAATCCGGGCGCGGCTTGGTCGCGTCGATGATCATTTTCGCAGTCTTGCCGTTGTCGTTCGACGGATCGAGGATCGCACCATACGCGTTGCGGATGACGTCGATGTCGTCGTCGGCCTGCATGCGGGTGGCCATCGCCCAGAATACGTCCTGGTCGTCGAACACGTCCACATCCTCGTCGACGATGATCACGAGCTTGAGGCTGAGGTCCTCGGCGAACGCGATCATCGCGGCGTTTTTCTGCTGGCCGGGGACCGGGTTGCGCATCGCGATGACCGCATGAAAACGGCAGGTGCCCGACTTCGGGTAGGAAACCTTGGTCACGTTGGAGAACGTGCCGCGCAGCCCGCGCAGCAGGCGCGCCTCCTGCGGCACCGCGAGCATGCTGCAGTGCTCGTCCGACATGCCGCCGACCACGTCCTGGTAGATCGCATTTTTGCGGTGCGTGATGGCGGTGACTTCGATGACGTTCTCGGTCGAGCGTTCGGAGTGATACCCGGTGAACTCGGCGAACGGGCCTTCGGGCTCGCGCACGCCCGGCAGGATATGTCCCTCGAGCACGATCTCGCCTTCGGCCGGCACTTCCATCGGCACGGTGATGCACTTCGAGATGTCGAGCGGACGCCCGGCCAGGCCGCCGGCGACTGCGTATTCGTCGACCGTCATCGACCCTTTCCACAGGCCGGCGAACGTCATCAGCGGATGCCCGCCGATCACGATCGCAATCGGGATTTCCTTCTTGAGTTCTTCGGCGCGGCGCACGTAGTCCCACAGGTGGCGGCGGCTGTGCAGGCTGGTGCCCAGCCGCGTTTTCCCCTTGACCTGCATGCGGTGATGGCTTGCATTGCGCACGCCGGTTTCCGGGTCCTTGGCGATGATGATGCCGTTGGTGATGTAGCGCCCGCCGTCACGATCAAAATGCTTCTTGATCGGGATGCGAGTGAGGTCCGCGTCGGCGCCCTTGTAGATCACTTCCTGCACCGGGCCCTTGTCATGCAGCTTCGGCTCGAGCGCGCGGTCGCCGCGCGACGCCCATTCCTCGATCAACCGATCTTCGGCTACGCCCAGCGCCAGCGCATAGCGGCTGCGTGTAGCGAACACGTTGGTCACGACAGGGAAGGCGGAGTCGGCAACGTTCTCGAACCAGAGCACCGGTGCCTGCCAGGCGCGGCCGCGTTCGAGTTCCAGCGCGACGGCGGTGGCATCGAAGTCGAGGTTGATGCGGTCCTTGAACCGCAGGATGTCCTTGGGGTTGTTCCGGTGGACCTGGTCGAGGAACCCCAGGAGGTTGAGCGATTCGGGCGATGCGGCCATGCAATAAGTCTCGATTACCAAAGGGGATCCGAAGTCTAGCAGCCCCGATGGGGCGCACCGTACCAGTGCATATTTGTTTCGAAAGCGGTTACGCTACGCGCCAGCGCCGGGGGACACCGGCAAGTAGAAACTTTTCTCGACCTCTTGGGGAGGACCGCATGGAGACGCTCAAAAGCGGCTCGGACGCTCTTTTCGTTCTGCTCGGTGCAATCATGGTCCTGGCGATGCATGCCGGGTTTGCTTTCCTCGAGCTGGGCACGGTGCGCTCGAAGAACCAGGTCAACGCGCTCGTCAAGATCCTCACGGATTTCGCGGCGTCCACCGTTGCGTATTTCTGCGTCGGCTATGGCGTTGCGTACGGCGTGAGCTTTTTCGTCGGCGCCGAGGTGCTGGCCGAAAAAAACGGCTACGACCTGGTCAAGTTTTTCTTCCTGCTGACGTTCGCGGCGGCGATTCCGGCGATCGTGTCGGGCGGGATAGCGGAGCGTGCGAAGTTCTATCCCCAGCTCACGGCGTCCATGCTGCTCGTTGCTTTTGTGTACCCCTTCTTCGAAGGCATCGCCTGGAACCAGCATTTCGGCATCCAGGCGTGGCTCAAGTCTTCTTTCGGCGCCGAGTTCCACGACTTCGCCGGCTCGATCGTCGTGCACGCGGTGGGCGGATGGATTGGGCTCGTCGCGGTCGTACTACTGGGTGCGCGTCGCGGCCGGTATTCGAAGGACGGCAAGGCCAACCCGGCGCATCCGCCTTCCTCGATTCCGTTTCTCGCACTCGGCGCTTGGATCCTCTCGGTCGGCTGGTTCGGCTTCAACGTAATGTCCGCACAGGAGATCGGAAAGCTGTCGGGTCTTGTCGCAGTGAACTCCCTGATGGCGATGGCCGGCGGAACCATCGCGGCGATGATCGTGGGCAAGAACGACCCGGGCTTCGTGCACAACGGACCGCTGGCGGGCCTGGTTGCAGTGTGTGCCGGATCGGACGTGATGCATCCCGCGGGCTCGTTCGTCGTTGGCGCGGTGGCCGGTGCGCTCTTCGTTTATATGTTCACCTTGACGCAGAACCGCTGGAAGATCGACGACGTGCTCGGCGTCTGGCCGCTGCACGGGCTGTGCGGCGCCTGGGGCGGCATCGCGTGCGGGATCTTCGGCGCCAAGGCGCTCGGCGGGCTCGGCGGTGTGTCGCTCATGGCGCAGCTCATCGGCACCGCGATGGGAATCGCAATCGCGGTGGCGGGCGCGCTGCTCGTCTACGGCGGGTTGAAAGCGATGGTCGGGTTGCGGCTGGACGACGAACAGGAATTCAACGGCGCGGATCTCTCGATCCACAAGATCTCCGCGCAGTCGGACAGGGGGTAGCGGCTGCGGCTAGATTCGAGGGGCGGGGGCCACGACGTCGCCAGCATGGAAGCCGAATGCGCCCTGCCGGCGATCCTCGAACCAGTGCTTGAGCGTGAGCCCGACGGTGCGGAAAGCGATTTCCTTCCACGGGATCGCGGCCTCCTCGAAGAGCGCGACCTCCAGGCTTTCCTCGCCGGGCGCGAACGTGAGGTCGAGCAGCTTCGCGCGATAGAACAGGTGCACCTGGTTGACGTGAGGCACCGACAGCATCGAAAAAGGCTCGCCGAGTTCGACGCGCGCGCCGGCTTCCTCCAGCGTTTCGCGCAAGGCGCCTTCCCCGGCCGTCTCCTCGTTTTCCATGAAGCCGGCCGGGAGTGTCCAGTAGCCGTAGCGGGGCTCGATCGCGCGCCGGCAAAGCAGCACGCGGTCCTCCCACACCGGCACGCAGCCGACCACGAGCTTCGGATTCTGGTAGTGGATTTCGCCGCAGTTGTCGCAGAGGTAGCGCGGCTTCGTGTCGCCGGGCGGCATTCGATGCGCAACCGGCGCGGCGCAGTTGGAGCAGAACTTCAGGATCGGGCTTGGCATGGCCGCGATGATACCTGCGGGCAGGTCCTTATCCATGCGTCCGATTCGCAGGAGGCGCAGTGGTATCATCCTCCGGGTCGAAAAGCGAAAGGCGCCGGATGAGTGCCGCAACAACCGGCGGCGTGCAAGCGCCGCCCCCGCCGCAGTTCGGGGAATGGTTCTGGCGATTCCTGGCCATGGTCCTGCTCTTCGTCGGTGGTTGGGTCACCTGGATCGCCATCCAGATCAACCCGCCGGATGTGTTCCTTCCGGCCGCCTACGAGGCCGCGGCGCAGGGCCGTGCATCGCGCAATGCCTCCGGCGCGGTGAAGGGCGTAATCGCCCCGGCGCCCGGTGCGCTCGCCATCGACCCAGCCCAGGCATCGCAGATGCCCGCCGCCGACCGCGCACCCGCGAACGTGCCAGCGGTCACCGCGCCCGTCGTCACCGCACCCCCGCCGCCCCCCGAACCCCCGGTCAATCTCGAAAAACTCAGGCTCGCCGAGTCGATCGAAACCCCGATCCACGAGCGGCCCAAGCGGTCAGCAAGAATGCAGTGAACGATGCGATCATCCGTGCCGTGACCGATCGATACGACGAACTTCACTCCGCCTTCCGGTGGCAGGTGCCGGAGCGCTTCAACATGGGCTTCGATTGCTGCGGCCGGTGGGCCGCCGACCGCAATCGCTTCGCCCTGTATTGGGAAGACGAGTCCGGAGCGACCGCGGCGTACACGTTCTGGGACATCCAGCAGCAGGCAAACCGGCTGTCGAACGCGTTGGCCGGGCTGGGCGTGAAGCGCGGCGATCGTGTGGCGCTGGTCCTGCCGCAACGCCCCGAGATGGCGATCGCCTACATCGCGATCTTCCAGATGGGCGCGATCGCGCTGCCGCTTTCGCACCTGTTCGGCCCGGATGCGCTCGAGTACCGCATGCAGAACAGCGAGGCCAGCATCGCGATCGTCGAGCCGACGACGCTCCCCAACCTCTGGGCCGTCAAAGACAAGCTGCCGCTGCTGCGCCACGTGATCGGCGTCGGCGGCGCGCGCGAATCCGGCGTGCACGAATGGGCGCCGCTGCTCGCGAAGGCGAGCGCCCGGTTCGAATGCGTGGACACCGGCAGCGAGGATCCGGCACTCATCATCTACACCAGCGGCACGACCGGCTCGCCCAAGGGCGCCCTGGAGCCGCATCGCTCGATCCTTGGCAACGTCCCGGGGTTCGTTCACTCGCACGATTTCTATCCCCAGCCGGGCGACCTGTTCTGGACACCCGCGGACTGGGCATGGGCCGGCGGCCTGCTGGACGGGCTGCTGCCGGCGTGGCATTTCGGCACGCCGATCCTGGGCTACCGCGGGCGATTCGATGCGGAGAAGGCGTTCTACCTGCTCGAGAAATACGGCGTTCGAAATACCTTCCTTTTCCCGACCGCGCTCAAGCTCATGATGAAGGCGGTGCCGGAGCCGAAGAAGCGCTTCGACCTCAACCTGCGCTCGATCATGAGCGCCGGCGAGTCGGTGGGCGTGACGGTGATCGAATGGGCGAGGGAGCACCTCGGCGTCACCATCAATGAAATGTTCGGCCAGACCGAGATCAACTACGTCGTCGGCAATTGCCAGGCCGCCTGGCCGGTGAAGCCCGGCTCGATCGGCCGGCCCTATCCCGGCCATCGCGTCGCCATCATCGACGAGCAGGGCAACGAGCGGCCGCGGAACGAGCTCGGCGAGATAGCGGTACACCGCACGTTCAACGGCACCAGCGACGCCGTGTTCTTCCTCGAGTACTGGAAAAACCCGCAGGCGACGAAAGAGAAATTCATCGGGGACTGGGGCTGCACCGGCGACCAGGGCCGCATGGATGAGGACGGCTACATCTGGTACCAGGGTCGCTCGGACGACGTGATCAAGAGCTCGGGCTACCGCATCGGGCCGGCCGAGATCGAAAGCTGCCTGGTGAAGCATCCCGCGGTGCTTAATGCCGCGGTGATAGGCAAGCCGGATGCCGCCAAGGGCTCGATCGTCAAGGCGTTCATCGTGCTGCAACCCGGCAGCAGGCCGACGGCCGAGCTCGAGGACGAGATCCGCCAGCATGTGCGCGGGCGCCTCGCGCCCTACGAGTACCCGCGCGAGATCGAATTCATTACCGAGTTGCCGATGACGACGACCGGCAAAGTCCAGAGAAAGCTGCTGCGGCAGCGCGAGGAGCAGGCCATGGCAGGCAAGCAGTGAACCGTTTCCAGAAAGTCATCCTGTTCGGCGCGGCGCTCGACCTCGTCTTGCTGTTCCTTTTCCCGCCCTACGACCTGGTGGGCATGGGGCGCGGCGTGACGATGTTCGATGCTTTCCACCCGGTGTTCTCGGTTCCGGCGAACCGCGTGATCAACGGCGACGTGCTCTACCTCATGGTCTTCGGCGTGCTGATCAATGCGGCGCTCGCCTGGCTGCTGCTCATCAGCCCGAAATCGGCGCCGGGCCAGCCAAGGCTCGACGAGCAGCTGCTGGTGATCGTTTTCGGCATCGTCAACCTCGCCGTGGTGCTGCTCTTCCCGCCGATGGAGGCCTTCCCGTTCGCGCAGCGCATCACCGTCGGCAGCTTCGACGGGTTCTATTTCGCCTTCGGGGACAAATCGCGGCGCTCGATCTTCGTGCCGCTGCTGTATATGGAAGTGCTCTTCGTGCTGACCAATGCCTGTGCGTTCTGGCTGGCGATGAGCATCGCGCGCCGGACGCAGGCGGCAGCGGCGCCGGCCCAGGCGGGCGCGCATACGATGTTTGCGCAGGCCGACGCGTTGCGCGCGCGCGCCGAGCAGAAGCTGCAGGCTGCCGCAACGCCGTCGCCGCTGGTGTCGCAGCGCGGCCCGGAGAGGCGCAAGCGCCAGGATCCGGCCTTCAAGGGGCCCGAGCGCCGCCGCAGAGTCGAGCGAAGGCGCGCCCGCTAACCCCAATCAGGGACAGACCACGTTTTCCCGAGAAAAACGTGGTCTGTCCCTAAGGTGCGGTGACGATTCCCCGGCGGAAGAGGCTCTCGATCTCGGCCGGCGAATAGCCCGCGCCGGCCAGCACCTCCCGTGCGTTCTCGGAGACCAGCGGCGGATCCAGGCGCTTGCCGAGCCGCTCGCCGTCGAGCTCGAGCGGCAGCGCCGGCACCTTGATGGATTTTCCTGGCGCGACGCGCATTTCGACGAGGCCGCCAGAGGCATTGAGATGCGGGTCGTCAAAGAGGTCCCACGGCTTAGAGATCGGCGCATACGGCAGGCCGATCGCCTCGAGCTTCCTCTCCAGATCTTCGCGCGGCCATTCCCTGAAAATCTCGCCGATGCGCGGGATCAACCAGCTGCGGTTCTTGACGCGCTGGCCGTTGGTGCGGATCTCGGCGTTCGAGGCCAGCTCGTCCTGCCCGAACTCGCGGCAGAAGACTTCCCACTGCGTATCCGTGACGACGCCGACGAAGAGGCGGGGGTCACCCTTCCCGTCGGCCTTTGTTTCGAAGATGTCGTAGACGCCCCACGCGGGTTTCTTCACCGACATCGGCGGCGGCGCCTCGCCGGTGATGGCGTACTGCGCCATGTGCTGCGCGACCAGGTAAGCGGTGTTCTCGAAGAGGGCGCTCTTCACCAGCTTGCCGCGGCCGGTAGTTTCGCGCTCTCGCAGCGCGGCGAGGATGCCGATGGCGGCGAACATTCCGCCCATGATGTCGTTGACCGACGAGCCGACGCGCAGCGGCCTGTCCGGCAGCCCGGTCATGTAGGCGAGGCCGCCCATCATCTGCACGACTTCGTCGAGCGCCGGCCGGTTTTCGTACGGGCCGTTAAGGAAGCCCTTGAGCGTGCAATACACGAGGCGCGGGTTGCGCTTGGCCAGCGCCTCGTGACCGAGCCCGAGCTTGTCGAGCGCGCCGGGGCGGAAGTTCTCGGTGAGCGCGTCGGCCCGGTCGATGAGCTTGAGCACGACCTGCATGCCCTCGGGATGCTTGATGTCGAGGGCGATGCTTTTCTTGTTGCGGTTGATGACGGGGTAGAAGCCCGAGCCGGCGCCGTGCAGGCGCCGGGTGTTGTCGCCTTCGAGCGGCTCGATCTTGTGGACCACGGCGCCGAGGTCGGCCAGCACGAGCCCGCAGCTCGGGCCCATGCCCATGTGGGCGAATTCGACTACCCGGATCCCCGCGAGGGGTTGTTGCGCCATCTAGGCCGCGATGCCTTGCCCGGTTCCGCGACGGAAGCCCTTGGGAAGCCCGGCCCCGGCGAAGTGGCCGTACACCGGTTCTTCCGGGATGCCGTTGACGAGGATCTCGCGGGCCTTGAGAAGCGCATCGAAGTCGATGCCGGTGTTGAGGCCCATGCTCTCGAACATGAACACGAGGTCTTCGGTGACTACGTTGCCGCTTGCGCCGGGCGCGAAGGGGCAGCCGCCGAGGCCGCCCATCGACGAATCGAAGGCGCGCGCGCCTTCCTCGTACGCGGCCAGCGCGTTCGCCAACCCGAGGCCGCGGGTGTTATGCAGGTGGACGCCGTCGAGCTTGTCGCCGATCGCATCCTTGACCTTGCGAAAGAGCCGCCGCATCTGCGCAGGGTTGGCGTAGCCGACAGTGTCGGCGAGGGCCACGCAATCGACGCCCGCCGCGACGAGCAATTTGGCAATGCGCACGACTTCGCTTTCGGGCACTTCACCCTGCAGCGTGCAGCCGAAGGCCGTGGCGACCGCGCCTTCGATCTCCGGGCGCTTGCCCGCCGGCAGGGCGGCGCGCAGCTCGCACGCCTCCCTCACCTGCGCGACCATCTCGTCCGGCGTCATGCGGACGTTGGAAACGCTGTGCAGGTGGCTTGCCGAAACCGGGAAGGCGATCTTGTGCGCGCCCGACTCGACCGCGCGCTGGAAGCCTTTGACGTTCGGCGCCAGCGCGACCACCTTGATGCCCGGAATCGTGAGCGCGTGCGCGACGATCTCGCCGGTGTCGGCCATGGCGGGAATCACCTTGGCGGGCACGAACGAGCCGACTTCGATCTCCCTCAGTCCCGCGGCGGCCAGCGCGCTGATCCAGGCTTTCTTGGCGGCGGTGGGCATCAGGTGATGCGCGTTCTGCAAGCCGTCGCGCGGACCGACTTCGCAGATGTTTACGTCGAGCTTGGACATGGCAGGCTCCTTGTGGAGAAGGGCGGTGATTTTAGCGCGCAGTCAGGCTCGCCGGTGCCGCGAGTCGTCCTTCAAATCGCCCGACGGCGAGCCCGAAGAGCGCCGCCAGCGCGGCGAACGAGAGCATGACGCCGAGCGATGCCGACCAGCCGCCGAATTGCTGGGCCGCGAGCGCCACGAACAGCGGCCCGAAGAACTGTCCGAGCTGGGCGCCCTGCATGATCATTCCCTGCGTGGTGCCGATGTGCTGCGGGCTGCGCGCGTGCACCGGGCCCCCGGAGAGCACCGCGGCGGGAATCATCCCGCCGAGCAGCGAAAAGACGAGCACGCTCGCCAGGCGGACTGCATCCGGCAGGGCAGCCGAGAGGGCGCAAGCCGCCGTGACCGCCATCGCGGCGCTGGCAATCACGATCACGAGCCAGCGCGCGAGGCCGCGCTTGAGGAGCCAGCCGCCGGCGAGGTTGCCGGGAATGTTCATTGCCACGTAGAGCGCGGTGACGAGCGAAGCGCTGGAAGGCGCGAACGTGCGCTCGTCCACGAGGAACGTAGGCAGCCAGATCATCATCGAGGTCCACTGGCCGACGTAGCAAAAGAACACCAGGCACAGGGCCATGCTGCCCGGACGGGTGACCGATTCGAGCACGAGGCGCATCGAGCCGATGCCTCCGCCGAAACGCGGCGCGGGCACCATGCGCGCCAGCAGAATCGCCACCAGCGCCGTGTAGATCGCTATCCCGAGCCAGAGGCTGCGCCAGCCGAAAGTCGCCAGCGCTAGCGGCGCAGCGACCAGCGCCAGCGCGCCGCCCGTCGGCATGTAGGAACTCCACAGCGAGAGCGCCACCGCGCGGTCGCCAGTCTGCGTAACGCCGGCGAGCAACGGCACCCCGGCCACGGTGAACAGCATGAAGCCGATGCCTTCGATGAACCGGGACGCGAGGAGACCGCCATAGTCTTGCGCGAAGACGCCGTAGAGGCCGCCTACGCACATGCAGGCCAACCCGATCAGCGCGAAGCGCTTCTGGCCGTAGCGGTCGACGACTGCGCCGACAAATACGCCGACGAGGCCGCCCATGACGTAGAACATCGTTGCAATGAACCCTGCCTGCACCAGGGTAAGCCCGAGATCGGCGCGCAGCATCGGCAGAGCGGGCGGTACTTTGCAGATATGCGCGCCGGCTGCAAGGCCGGCGGCGAACACCACCCAGACACTGATCCAGGCGGTGCGTTGCTCGGCCATTTGCCTACGCCGCGTAAACCGGCAGCTTGAATTCCCTGATCTTCTTTTCCCACTCGGCGGGGCCAGTGGTGTGTACCGAGGTCCCGTTGGAATCGACCGCCACGGTGACCGGCATGTCGTCGACCTCGAATTCGTAGATCGCTTCCATGCCGAGGTCGCCGAAGGCCAGCACCTTCGATTTTCGGATCGCCTTGGAAACGAGATACGCCGCGCCGCCGACCGCCATCAGGTAGGCGGCCTTGTGCTTCTTGATCGATTCGATCGCCACAGGACCGCGCTCGGACTTGCCGACCATCGCGATGAGCCCTGTCTTGGCGAGCATCATCTCGGTGAACTTGTCCATGCGCGTGGCCGTGGTGGGGCCTGCGGGGCCGACGACCTCGTCCCTCACCGGGTCGACCGGGCCGACGTAATAGATGACTCGATTCGTGAAGTCGACCGGCAGCTTTTCGCCTTTCTCGACCATGTCGTTGATGCGCTTGTGCGCGGCATCGCGGCCGGTAAGCAGCTTGCCGGAGAGCAGCAGCGTCTGGCCGGGCTTCCACGAGGCGACTTCGGCCGGCGTGAGCTTGTCGAGATTGACGCGCGTCGCCGAGGCGGAGGCGCTCCACGTCACTTTCGGCCAATCGGCGAGCGAGGGCGGCTCCATCATCGCGGGGCCGGAGCCGTCGAGCACAAAGTGCGCATGGCGGGTGGCCGCGCAATTGGGGATCATCGCGATCGGCTTGTTCGCGGCATGCGTCGGGTAGTCGAGGATCTTGACGTCGAGGACTGTGGACAGGCCGCCGAGCCCCTGCGCCCCGATGCCGAGCGCGTTGACCTTGTCGTAGAGCTCGATGCGCATTTCCTCGAGCTTGCTCTTTGGGCCGCGCGCCTTGAGGTCCGACATGTCGATCGGCTCCATGAGAGATTCCTTCGCCATCAGCATGGCTTTCTCGGCCGTGCCGCCGACTCCGATGCCGAGCATGCCGGGCGGGCACCAGCCGGCGCCCATGGTCGGCACGGTCTTCAGCACCCAGTCGATGATCGAGTCCGACGGATTGAGCATCGCGAACTTGGACTTGGCTTCCGAGCCGCCGCCCTTGGCCGCGATGTTGACGTCGACCTTGTCGCCGGGAACGAGCTCGACATTGATCACCGCGGGCGTGTTGTCCCCAGTGCTCTTGCGGGTGAACATCGGGTCGGCGAGAACAGAGGCGCGCAGCTTGTTGTCGGGATGGTTGTACGCGCGGCGCACGCCTTCGTTGATCATGTCGGCAAGGCTCGAGCCGCCTTCCCAGCGCACGTCCATGCCCACCTTGAGGAACACGTTGACGATCCCGGTGTCCTGGCAGAGCGGGCGATGGCCTTCTGCGCACATGCGCGAGTTGGTGAGGATCTGTGCAATCGCATCCTTGGCCGGCAGGGATTGCTCGCGCTCGTAGGCGCGGCCAAGGGCCTGGATGTAGTCCTTGGGATGGTAGTAGCTGATGTACTGCAGGGCGTCTGCGACGCTCTGAATCAGGTCTTCCTTCTTGATGGTCGTCATGAGGCTCTCAATGCGCGGTCGCCGGATGCGGCGGGTGCGCCGGATTGGTGATGCGTTCCGTCCACGCGATCGCAAGTGCGGAAAGGACGAACGTGAGGTGGATGACCGTCTGCCACAGCAGCACCTTCTCGGTGTAGTTTTCCGCATTGATGAAGGTCTTCAGCAGGTGGATCGAGGAAATGCCGATGATGGCAGTCGCGAGTTTGACCTTGAGCACGCCGGCGTTCACATGTGAAAGCCATTCGGGCTGGTCCGGGTGATTCTCGAGTTCCAGGCGCGAGACGAACGTTTCCCAGCCCCCGACGATGACCATGACGAGCAGGTTCGAGATCATGACCACGTCGATCAGCCCGAGCACGATCAGCATGATCTCGGCTTCGGTCACGCCCTTGGTCGCGGTGGTGCCGATCAGGTGAACGAGCTCGAGCCAGAACTGCCAGACGTAGACCCCCTGCGCGACGATCAGGCCGATGTAGAGCGGCGCCTGCAGCCAGCGGCTCATGAAGATCCAGCGCGGCAGCGCGCGCATCACGGGATCGGGAGGCGGAGTGTTCATCGTGAGGGTGTTCCGGCATTCGTGGGAGGGGTGGATTCTAAGCGAATTCCCCGGCCGCCAACGGCGCCGGAGAACGCGGCAACGACGGCTGCGCAAGCGCTTTACAAGCCTTTGCTTAAATGCTTTTATTCGCCACCGACGCAACGTCGGATTGAGGAGGAAAAATGGCTTCGAACATCGAATCGGTCATGACCGAGACCCGCGTCTTCCCGCCCCCGGAGGCGCTCGCCAGGCAGGCGAACATCTCCGGCATGGCCGCCTATCACGCCATGTGCAGGGAGGCGGAGAGGGATTTCGAAGGGTTTTGGGCGAAGCTGGCGCGCGACGAGCTGATGTGGGTCAAGCCGTTCACCAAGACGCTCGACGAGTCGAACGCGCCTTTCTACAAATGGTTCCACGACGGCGAGCTGAACGCCTCGTACAACTGCCTCGAGCGGCACCTCAAGACGCAGCCCGACAAGGTCGCCATTATCTTCGAAGCCGACGACGGCAAGATCACCAGGATCACCTACAAGGCGCTGTATCACGAAGTCTGCAAGTTCGCGAACGGCCTCAAGACGCTCGGCATCAAGACCGGAGACCGCGTCATCGTCTATATGCCGATGTCGATCCAGGCGGTCGTCGCGATGCAGGCGCTTGCGCGCATCGGCGCCACGCACTCCGTGGTCTTCGGCGGCTTCTCGGCGAAGTCGCTGCAGGAACGCATCGTCGATGTGGGCGCGGTGGCGGTGATCTGCGCGGACGGGCAATTCCGGGGCGGCAAGGAGATCCCCCTCAAGCCCGTTGTCGACGAGGGCATCGGGCTCGGCGGCTGCGAAGGCATCAAGAACGTCGTCGTGTTCAAGCGCTCGGGCTCCCCGATCAAGATGGCCGCCGGCCGCGACAAGTGGTGGGACGAGGTCACGCAAGGCCAGGCGGACACCTGCGAGGCGGTCAGCGTGAATGCCGAGCATCCGCTGTTCATCCTCTACACGTCGGGCTCGACCGGCAAGCCCAAAGGCGTGCAGCATTCGACCGCCGGGTACCTGCTGTGGACGATCCTCACGATGAAGTGGGTGTTCGACTACAAGCCCACCGACGTGTTCTGGTGCACCGCGGATGTGGGCTGGGTCACCGGACATTCGTACGTGTGCTACGGCCCGCTGGCCGTCGGTGCTACCGAAATCATTTTCGAGGGCGTGCCGACTTATCCGGATGCCGGGCGGTTCTGGAAAATGATCCAGGACCACAAGGTGACGGTGTTCTACACGGCACCGACGGCGATCCGCTCGCTCATCAAGGCGGGTGGCGACTTGCCGAAAAAATACGACCTTTCGTCGCTGCGCATCCTCGGCACGGTCGGCGAGCCGATCAACCCGGAAGCGTGGATGTGGTACCACGAGACGGTCGGCGGCGGCCGCTGCCCGATCGTCGATACGTGGTGGCAGACCGAAACCGGCGGCCACATGATCACGCCGCTGCCGGGCGCCACGCCAACCAAGCCGGGCTCTGCGACTTTCCCTCTGCCGGGGATCACCACCGATATCGTCGATGAAACCGGGCACCCGGTCGGCAAGGGCAAGGGCGGGATCCTGGTCATCAAGCGGCCGTGGCCCTCGATGATCCGCACGATCTGGGGCGACCCGGAGCGCTACAAAAAGAGCTATTACCCGGAGGACTTCCAGGGGCGCTACTACCTTGCGGGCGACGGGGCGAGCACCGACGAGGAAGGCTACTACCGCATCATGGGCCGCATCGACGACGTGATGAACGTCTCGGGGCATCGCCTGGGCACGATGGAGATCGAATCGGCGCTGGTGGCGAATACCGCATTGGTCGCCGAGGCCGCTGTCGTTGGGCGGCCCGACGACCTCACGGGTGAGGCCGTGTGCGCATTTGTCGTGCTCAAGGGGGCACGGCCGGCGGGGGAAGAAGCGAAGAAGATTGCGCAGGAGCTGCGCAACTGGGTCGCGAAGGAAATCGGCCCGATCGCGAGGCCGAAGGACATCCGCTTCGGCGACAACCTGCCCAAGACAAGGTCGGGAAAGATCATGCGCCGGCTGTTGCGATCGATCGCCAAAGGCGAGGAGATCACGCAGGACATCTCCACGCTCGAGAATCCCGCGATCCTCGACCAGCTGAAGGAAGTGCGCTGAGGGCCTGACGGGGAACGGTTATGAGCGACCACCGACGTCAAGGTCCATGGCTTCCGTGGCAGAATTCGCTCATGTTGCAATGCAGTATAAAGACATGGAATAGCCGTAGCCTCGAAGAGGGGCGCTTGAATTTTTCCTAACTAGGAGGGGCGGATCAATGCCCGATAGCATCTGACACCGCGCGTTAGGGTCTATAGAATGCGCCATGCCGGGAGGCCAGATCTCCGGCAGAGAAAAAAGAGCAATGCCAAAAGGCAACGAGGTGCGTGCCACGACCCACGCAACCAAGAAATCAAAAGAGGAGACCATTGATGGCTACGACTACGGCAAACGGCGCAGGCCTCGACGAGGAAAGAGAGGAAAAGCGAGTCATATTCGCTTCATCGCTCGGCACGGTTTTCGAGTGGTACGACTTTTACCTGTACGCCGTACTCGCACCATTTTTCGCGGTACTGTTCTTCCCCCCTGGGAACCAGACCGCAGCACTGCTCTCGGCCTTTGCCGCGTATGCAGCAGGCTTCCTCGTGCGCCCGTTCGGCGCGTTGGTATTCGGCCGAATCGGCGACTTGGTGGGACGCAAGTACACCTTCCTCGTAACGATCGTATTCATGGGCGGCGCGACCTTCCTGGTCGGCCTGCTGCCAACTTATGAGTCGATCGGCTGGGCTGCCCCGGTGCTGATGGTGACGTTGCGCCTTGTGCAGGGCCTTGCGCTCGGCGGCGAGTACGGCGGCGCCGCAACCTACGTTGCCGAGCACGCGCCTCACGGTCGCCGCGGCTTCGACACGGCGTGGATCCAGACCACGGCGACACTTGGCCTCCTCATGGCGCTGATCGTGATCGCGCTTTGCCGGGCGAACATGGAACCGAAGGACTTCGCCACGTGGGGATGGAGGCTGCCGTTCCTCGTCAGCGCGATCCTGCTCGCGTTCTCGATTTACATCCGGCTCAAGCTGAACGAGTCGCCCATGTTCCAGAAGATGAAGGCTGAAGGCAAGGGCTCGACCTCTCCGCTCACCGACAGCTTCTTGAAATACCCGAACAACAAGTACGTGCTGCTGGCGTTGTTCGGCGCGACCGCGGGACAGGGCGTCGTCTGGTACACCGGGCAGTTCTATGCGCTGTTCTTCCTGACCATCACGCTGAAGCTGGACTACATCTCGGCCTATACGCTGATCGGGATCTCGCTGATCATCGGCACGCCGTTCTTCCTGTTCTTCGGATGGCTGTCCGACAAGATCGGCCG
>JANMDK010000221.1:0-8461 GCA_031376265.1 Pseudomonadota bacterium | reverse complement strand
GTCGCCTTATGGGCCGTCCTCTGCGTCATGAACCGCTTTTACCGCGTGATGGCGCTATTTCCCTATCTCGCGGGCGGCGCGCTCATGTGGTTCCTAATGCTCAAGTCCGGTGTGCACGCGACGATCGCCGGCGTGATGCTCGCCTTCGCGATCCCCTTTTCGCCCAAGTCCGAGGACGAAGCCTCACCTTCGCACAGGCTCGAGCAGTTCCTGCACAAGCCCGTGGCCTTCGCCATCCTGCCTGTGTTCGCGCTGGCCAACACCGCGATCCCGATCGGCGCGGACTGGATGCAATCGCTTGCGAGCCCGAACTCGATCGGAATCGCCGCGGGCCTCGTGCTCGGGAAGCCGCTGGGCATCACGCTCTTTTGCTTCATTGCGGTGGTCGCCGGACTTTGCCGACTGCCGGAAGACCTCGGCTGGCGGCATGTGCTGGGCGCGGGGATGCTCGGCGGCATCGGCTTTACGATGTCGATCTTCATCGCCAACCTTGCTTTTGCCGGAGACGCGGAAGCCGTGAATGCCTCGAAGGTCGCGATCCTGGCGGCTTCACTCGCGGCGGGAACGCTCGGCTACCTGTGGCTCAGGCGATTCTCGGCACCCTGACAGGAGGTTAATTCGCAATGGATGGGCCAGAAACAAACGATCCGGAGGCGCTGCCGGCTTACACGGAGCAATTCCTCGCGGAACTCGAACCCGAGGCATTGATTGAACTGTTGGTGCGCGACGAAGACCGGGTACCGCGCAATGTGATCGACGCGTGCGCGGGGCACGGCGCGGCCATGGTCGCACAGTTGCGCGAAGTCCTTGAACGAGGCAGCGCGTGGCAGGACGACGCACCCAGCGGCGAATGGTGGCTCACGCTGCACGCGGCCATGATCCTCGGGCTTATTCCCGGAGAAGATGCGGGACTGCTGCTGCTCGAGTTCATGCGCCGCGTCGCGGTCGAGAGAGACGAGGACATGGAGGACTGGCTCTCCGGCTGGTGGCCTGCGTTGTTCCGCAACAAGCCCGAGAGCGTTGTGCAGGCGTTGCATGGCCTGTGCGCCGATCGAAGCTTCGATTGGCACGTGCGCTCGCACGCCATGGAGCCGATCATTGCGGCGGCCGAACGCCGAGGCAGCGGCCAGCTCGATGAGGCGCTCGTCTGGGCGGCAGCGATCGCAGCCGACGAAACCGAGGATTGGGACCTGCGGCTATCGGTCGGCAGCACGCTGCTCGATTTCGTCCCGGCGGCGCATCGGCCCTTGCTGGAGAACCTGGCGGAACGGCAGAGCGGACTCGGCGCATGGTTCTCCAAGAAGAACGTCGAAGAGGCCTATCTGGCCAACGAGCCGCGACCGCAGTGGCACCGTTTCAAAGATCCCTGGGAGTTCTACCGGCTGGGGGCCATCGCGAAGCGCCAGGATCGCTGGGCGAAGGAAGCCTCGGAAGAGGAGGCCGCGGAAGAGGCCGCAGCGGACGAGTATGCCGGCCTCGGCGACATCGTCCTACCCTACGTGAGGGAGACGCCGAAAATCGGCCGCAACGATCCTTGTCCGTGCGGCAGCGGGAAAAAGTACAAGAAATGCTGCCTGGAGCGTGCGGACGGGTAAACGCCGTCCGGCCACCACGCAGCCCTGCCGCGTTGCCCGACGACTCTTCGGCGAAGTAGAATCCTTACCGAGTATTACTTTGGAGGCTCCCATGGCAGGCGTGTCCGTGACCAGCAAAGGCCAGGTAACCATCCCGAAGCGGGTGCGCCAGGCGCTCGGAATCACTCCCGGCAGCAAGGTCGAGTTCGACCTGGACAAGGGCGGCGCGCGCCTCACGCTGGTGAAAAGGCAGGCGCCGTCGCGGATCGAAGACGGACCGGCGATCCTGAACTACTCCGGCCCGCGCATCCCGATCGCGCAAATGCACGGTGGCCTCGCCATGAAGAGGGCGGCTTCGCGTGCGCGCCGTTGACACCAACGTTCTCGCCCGCTACTACCTGCAGGACGACACGGCGCAAGCCCGGCTCGCCGGAAAGTTTCTTGCCGCGGGCGGCGTCTATATACCGAAGACGGTCGTCCTCGAACTCGGATGGGTATTGCGCTCGGTGGCCGGGCATACGGCCGGCAAGGTTGCCGACTGCATCGCGCATCTGATTGCCCTGCCCGGCGTGACCATCGAGGATCATGAACAGGTCGAAATGGCGTTGCACTACTGCCGCGAAGGCGTCGATTTCGCCGATGCGCTGCACCACGCCGCGAGCCACGCGTGCAGTGAGATGATCACGTTCGACGATCGCCGGTATGTGCGCCGGGCGGCGAGACTCGGTTTCAAGCCCCCAGTCACTCTGCTCGCGGATTGACCACCCGGTCCTGAGGCCGGCCGTGCACGCGTCGATCGCACCAAGGTGACGGACTATCTGCTGTCTCTGTCCCACCCCGACGGCCGGAGCAAAGCGGAATTCTTCATGAGTTTCGGGTTCAAGAGCGGGGAATGGCAGATACCCGTTATAGGGAGCATGCAATGGACGTGATCAAGGAACACGAACGCGTGGTGCTCACAACCGACATCCACGGCGAGAAGCTCGCTGCCGGGGGTTGTCGGCACTGTAGTGAATGTGTACCGCGAAGGTGCGGCATTCGAAGTGGAGTTCGTCTCCCTGGGCGGCGAGACCGTTGCCATCGTCACTCTCGAGCGCTCGCAGATTCGTCCGGTAGAGCGCCGGGAAATTACTCACGCGCGGCGCGTGGCGTAGTCCGAAGAGCCCACTTCCGCGCGCAGCGCGGCATCGCCGCAGCATGACCCAGGAGGTGCTTGCCGTACTCGAGCAAGCGCTCAACGCGAAAGCCCCGCCGCCGGAAGCGTCCCCGCCGTTTCGCAGCCGGTTCGCATTGACCGGGAAATTCCTCGAAAAGGCGAAGCGCGAGGGTTGCGAGTGATCGTGGCGGTGCTTTTTCCCGGCATTGCCGCCAACAGGGAGCGCGAACCTACTCGTGCAACGCCTCGATCGCCTTCGGATTCAAGGCAACGATCTTGAGCAGCGCCCTGGCAGGACCAGTCGGCTGGGTGCGCTGCTGCTCCCAGTTTCCCGGGCCACAAGCAACCGCGATGCCCGAACGGGGAAGAAGCCGGCTCCTATGCTAGCATTACACTAGCATTCACAAGCCACTTTGGAGGCCACCCCATGCCCGGTTTCGTGATCAAGAACCTGCCCGATGAACTGCACCGCAAGCTCAAGGCGCAGGCGGCGCGGCATCACCGCAGCATGACCAAGGAGGTGCTTGCCGTGCTCGAGCAGGCGCTCGTCGCGAAAGCCCCGTCGCACGAAGCGCCTCCGCCGTTTCGCGGCCAATACGCGCTGACCACGAAAGTCCTCGATAAAGCAAGGCGCGATCGCGAATTTCCGGACTCGCTGTTTACGAAAGCGAAGGCTACCGCCGCCGAGCACGGGCAGTCGCTAGAGGATTTTTTCGCGGACGCCTTACGCGAGAAGCTGGCGTCCGGATCGGCCGCGGGCCGCGATGCGGAACCGGTATGGATGAAGGGCTTCGGCAAACTCAAGCGCCTGCGCAGCGAGACGGCGCGGATCCAGGCCGAGATCGACACTGAATTCGGCGGCATTGAAGCCGAGGACCGGGCTTGATCCTGGACACGAACGCGCTGTCCGCGTTTATCGACGGTGATGCCGGCGTCGGCTCAATCCTCCGCGCGCAGCTGCGGCTCGCGATTCCGGTGATCGTACTGGGCGAGTTTCGCTACGGCATTGCCGGCTCGCGGCACCGGAAGGTGTACGAGTCATGGCTCGACGTCCATCTGGGCAGCTTCGAAATCCTGCCCGTGATCCAGGCCACGGCCGTGGCCTATGCCGAATTGCGCATCGCCCTCAAGAAACTCGGGAAGCCCGTTCCTGCGAACGATGCCTGGATTGCCGCGCTCTGCATCCAGCACAAGCTGCCGATCCTGACGCGCGATGAGCACTTCGATTCGTTGCCAGAGGTGGCGCGCATCACCTGGTAGGCGATGGCAGTATTTCGGCCGGAGAATGGCTTCCTGTAGTTCGGCGCCATCGCATTAGACCACCGGGCCGGTGCCCCGACTTGAGTGCCACACGGAGACAACTTCCAGTCGCTTGCCGCGCACACGGTAGTAGACCCAATAGCGGATGCGATCTACATGAAAGCGCCGTATGTCCGCCGAACTCGCCTGCGTGACTTCTCCACCCACGCTCGGTTGCTCAATCAGAAGGGCAAACGCAGCCTCGAGGTCCGTGCGTACAGCTCCGGGCGCGGCTGGGCGGTTGGCTGCCCACCAGCCGGCGATCCGGTCGATTTCTCTCGCGGCGCGAAGCGAGATGAAGAGTTCGAGAGCCACGGCTATCCGTGGCGGCGCAGACCCTTGAAGAACTCTTCGCCTGAGATCATGTCACCCCGATCGGCCTCGGCGATACCGGCCTCAAGCTCGGCGAGTTCTTCGGGCGACAGTCTGGGGGCCTCGTCACTGTCCCGGGTGAGCACGTAGACGCCGGTTCCGTCTGCGATTGACGAGTCATCAAGGACGACCTTGCCGGACAAGACGATACCAGTTGCTATTCGCATAACGGGATATTACTCCGATGCGGGAACGGGGAGTTCAAGTGACGCCGGACGGCGAGTCTACTCGTGCAACGCCTCGATCGCCTTCGGATTCAAGGCAACGATCTTGAGCAGCGCCCTGGCGGGACCCGTCGGCTGGGTGCGCTGCTGCTCCCAGTTCTGCAGCGTGCACAGGTTCACGCCGATCAACTTCGCAAACTGGCTCTGGCTGATGTGCGCCGCCTCCCGGATCGTGCGCACGTCCGGGACAGGCAGTTCGGTCGCCCTGGCGCCGCGCACGGGCTTGCCGGCCATATGGCGCTTCATTTCACGCACGCCTTTGACCAATTGGTCGAAATGCTGGTTATCCATGCTTGACGTCCTTCTCAAGCCGAGGGAAGCGCTGCCGTTCTAGACAGGATGATGGCAGCATTTCGCCCGCTGGCCCAATGCCGATGCGGGGTTAGGCGAGAAAATGGCAGTATTTGTCGCACCGGTTCCTGTGCCGCTCCGTTCAGCTCCCGCTCACCCATGCTGCGAAGTCTGCGTCGCTGAAGGAGCAACTCGAGCACGCCGCCGTCACCGCCAGCTTCACCGCCGCGATGGCCTCGGCGCGCCTCGATGCAGGCGTCGATGGCCCCGTCCCCGGGCCCTGCGTCCCGGACTGCGTAGTGGCCGGGGCGGCGCTGCGCGCGCGCTCCAGCGCCAGTCTGGCGGTCTGCGCGAGGCTCGCCACCGTGCCGCCCGTGGAGGTCGTGGCACCGGACGCGAGCGCCGCGGAGAGCGCGCTCGCGACGGTAGTGAATACCTGCTGCGTTGTGCTACCCGACGAACTGACCGAGGAGCCCGTCGTGTTGAGGTTGCCCGGCTTTGGCAGGTTGCGCAGGTAGGGCGTGCCGGTGCCTTCGTCGATCGCCCAGACGCTGGAGAAATCGAAACCGGTATAACTGGCTTTCGATTTGGCTTGAGCCGCTGTCAGGGCTCGGCTGTTGCTGATCGCGCTCGCACGACCGCCGCTGTCATCAAGAACCAATCCGCCCGCCCTCCCTGCCTGGCCGTTGGCAGTGACCGCGCCGCTGGCGTAGCTGTTGCTGATCGTGGCATTGTCCGCATCCGTAACCAATCCGCCCGCATACCCTTCATTGCCGTTGGCAGTGACCGCGCCGCTGGCGTAGCTGTTGCTGATCGTGGGATGGTCCGCAATCGTAACCAATCCGCCCGCATACCCTGGGTTGCCGTTGGCAGTGACCGCGCCGCTGGCGTAGCTGTTGCTGATCGTTGCTCTGTTCGCAACCGCAACCAATCCGCCCGCAGTTGCTATGCTGCCGTTGGCAGTGACCGCGCCGATGGCGTAGCTGTTGCTGATCGTCGTGGCATCGCCCGCACGCGCAACCAATCCGCCCGCTGTCCCTTGCTCGCCGTTGGCAGTGACCGCCCCGGTCGCGTAGCTGTTGCTGATTGTGGCGCTGCTGGCATCCCCGGCAAGACCGCCAACATCATAGCGGCCACTCACCACCCCGGTCGCGTAGCTGTTGCTGATTGTGGCTTGGACCGCACGCCCGACAAGACCGCCAACCTCATCGCGGCCACGCACCACCCCGGTCGCGTAGCAGTTGCTGATTGTGGCGCGTACATTAGCCAAATTGACCAACCCGCCTGCTCCTGAGTTAGATTTGTCGATCTCCCCGCCCACCATTCCCAGATCGCGGACGGTGCCGTTCAAGGACTCAATGAAACCATTCCCCGTGAGCCCGCTGATTTCATGCTTCAGTCCCGCCAAGGTGCCGTTGAATTCTCTCGCGGAAAACCCCGTTGTCTTGGTATCACTCGCGTCAATGTTCGCCCCGATGGCCACGTTGCGGAATATGGTGCGCAGCCCCGCCAGATCGGTGATAACGGTGTATTCGGTCAACGACGCGCCGCTGCCCTGTCGCGTGGCAAACGACCCTGTTTTAGCCAGTGTGGGCGCGGCATTCACGGTGTAGTCGTTCGTACCTCCAGCGGCGCTGCCCTGCCCGGTCTCCATCAGCAGGCGCGAGGTGCCCTGCATGTTCAGCGGCGAGTTAAGGTCAATATCACTCTGCGCCGACAATGTCAGGGTGTTGGCGTTTTTCCAACTGTCGTTTATAACCGTGGCCGCCGTGCCCCCTGTCGCGGTGATGGCGCCATCCACGTTGACGTCTTTACCGTAAAAGCCCCAGAAGCTGCCCGCCTTCATGGTCATGTTGGCTTGCAGGTCGATGTTGCCCGCGGCGCCGGTGAATTGCAGGCGGCTGGGATCGAATACATTGGTGGTGACGGTGGCCCAGTTCACATTGGCCGGCGTCACGCTGGATTCAAGCCCCTTGATCGACATGGCCGAGGCCACCAGCCCGCCCACATCGATGCTCGCCCCCGGCCCGAACAGGAGACCGCTGGGGTTGATGAGGAAAACGATGCCGTTCGAGGTCAGCGACCCGAAGATGCTGCTCGGGGCACCGCTATTGATGCGGTTCACCGCCACCGCGCTGGAGCTTGGTTGGACGAAAGAGAGCGTGCTGGAGCCCGGAATGCCGAAACTCGGCCAGTCGAGCAGCAGGTTGTTCGATTGCTGTCTAAGGGTGGTGGTCGACCCGGCCTGACTCACGGCAACCGCTCCCCTGCCGCTCGAAATCTGCCCGATGCCCGCTACTGTGGTGGCCGCGACAAGCGCGTTATCGAAGGTGGCAGGGTTGGGCGCGCTGACTGTGAAGGTGCCCGGCGTGAACGCGAGGCTGTAGTTGGCGGATGCTGCGAGCGTGCCCTGCGTGATCGGCGAGCTCCCTTCGGCGTTGGCGTTGGCGGTAGTGGCCAAGGCACCGCTCAGGGTATCGCCGCCAACCAGACCGGTAGCAACGCCCGCGGCGGCCAACGTATAGGTCAAGGGCGGAAGTGCGGTGCCGAGAATACCCGTGTTGTTGTCGGCGCTCACGCTCAACGGCCGCGGGTTGATGGTGAGCGGCGCGGTGCTGGAATTCAACGCCGGCAACTGGTAGTTGGCGGCGCTGCCCCCCGTGCCGTTCGCCAGCGTGATGGCGCTGATGAAGTTGCCGGTGCCCACGTCCTTGCTGTTGGCCGTGGCGGCGCTGAAGGTCAGGCTTTCGCCGCCGATCCCGGTGGCGAGAGTGACGTTGCTGCCGGCCAGAGCGGTCGTGGCGTCGTAGGTCTTGCTGGCCGAGAGCGTGAGCGTCTTCGTTGCGATAGTCGCCGCGAGCCCGGTGGAGTTGGCCAGCGAGTAGTTCGTCCCCAGGCCGCTGTTGGTGCCGTCGGCCAGCGTGTAGACGCCCGTGGCGGTGCGCGAGCCGGCGTTCTTGCTGTCGAACGTGCCCGTCGCCGTGGCGGTCACCGTCTCGGTGCCGACGAAGCCGCTCAGCGTACCGACGGTGATGCTCGCGCCGGTGTTGCCGTCGTAGGTCTTGCCCGCCGCCGTGCTGCCGCCGACACCCAAGGCCTTCTGCGCGATGGTGGCCGAGAGCCCGGTGGAGTTGGCCAGCGAGTAGTTCGTCCCCAGGCCGCCATTGGTGCCGTCGTTCAACGAATAGACGGCCGTGGCGCTGCGCGTACCGGCGTTTTTGCTGTCGAACGTGCCCGTCGCCGTGGCGGTCACAGTCTCGGTGCCGACGAAGCCGCTCAGCGTGCCTGCGGTGATGCTCGCGCCGGCGTTGCCGTCGTAGGTCTTGCCCGCCGCCGTGCTGCCCCCGACGCTCAACGCTTTCTGCGCGATGGTGGCCGCGAGCCCGGTGGTGTTGGCCAGCGAGTAGTTCGTCGCCAGCCCTCCATTGGTGCCACGGGCGTCTATACGCTGGCCGACGGCACCAATGGAGGGCTGGCGACGAACTACTCGCTGGCCAACACCACCGGGCTCGCGGCCACCATCGCGCAGAAAGCGTTGAGCGTCG
>JANMDK010000200.1:0-6788 GCA_031376265.1 Pseudomonadota bacterium | reverse complement strand
GCGGGCCGGCATTGAGCGATTTCTGCCGGTCTTCGCCGAAAGCGTTCGCCGACAAGGCGACGATCGGCAGGTCGGCCATCGGGCTCATGGCGCGAATGAGCCGGGCCGCTTCGAGCCCGTCCATGTCGGGCATCCGGATGTCCATCAGGACCAGGTCGTACGCCCCCGCCGCCTCGCCGAACTTGCGCACCGCCTCGCGGCCGTTGTCGGCGATGTCCACTCGAAAGCCGAACCGCTCCATGACCACCTCGATCAGCCCCTGACTGTCAGGGTCGTCCTCGGCCACCAGCACGCGCTTGCCTGCATAGCGCCCGGCCGGGATGTCTTCCCAGCCGGCGATCGCCGGGCTTGTGCTCCTGCCCACGCCCGCGGGCGCCCCGCCCGCGACGGGGAAATTGAGCACGACGTGAAAGCTGCTGCCCTTGCCGGGCGCGCTCTCGACCGCGATCGTGCCGCCCATCTGGTCGACCAGCGATTTCGCGATTGCGAGCCCCAGTCCCGCGCCTCCCTGGCGCCGCTTGGCGGTCCGTTCCGACTCGGCAAAGGGCCGGAACAGGCGCGAGACCTGCGCCTCGTCCATTCCGATCCCGGTGTCGGTGACCCTGATCCCGATGTTGGCCCCGCCGGCGCCGAGGCGGTGGAGCTTGACGGCCAGGGTCACGGTTCCGCTGTCGGTGAACTTGATCGCATTGTTCAGCAGGATATCCACGACCTGCGCGGTACGCCCCGGATCGCCGAGCACGCTCTTCGGCAAGCCGCCGTCGATGTCGCTCTCCAGGCGGAGGTTCTTCGTGGTCGCGAGGACGACCCCATTGCGGCCGGCCGCGGCAAAGACGGCCGCGGGGTCGAACGCGAATTGCTCGAGCACGAGTTTGCCGGACTCGATCTTCGACAGGTCGAGGATGTCGTCGATCTTCGCCAGCAGCAGGCGCCCGGATTCGCGGACCTGGCCGAGGTACTTCCGCCCCGCCTCGGACAAGGGTTCGGCCAGGGCCAGGTCGGTGTAGCCCATCATTGCGTTCATCGGCGTGCGCAACTCATGACCCATGTGCGCCAGGAACTCGGCCCGGAGCTCGGTCCGGGCCTGCGCAGTGGACTCGCCCGGCGCCGCCGCTTCGGTGGCCAGGAGCCCCGCGCGTTCCTCGGTCATGTCGGTAAACACCGACACATAGTTCAGCGCCTCGCCGGCGGCACCGCGCACAGCCGTGATCTTCATTTCCGCCAGGAATTCGCCACCGTCCTTGCGCCTGTTCCAGACCTTGCCCCGCCACATGCCGGCGGACGCCAAGCCTGCCCACATCGCGGCAAAGAACGCGGCGTCCTGCCTCGAGGACTTCAGGATCCGGGGCGTCCTGCCTTCGAGGTCGGCGGCCGAAAAACCGGTCACTTCGGTGAAGGCCCGGTTGGCCTTGATGATCATGCCGTTCGAGTCGGTGACCAGCATCGGGGACAATGTCTCGATGGCCGCATCCGCAACACGATAATCGGCCTGCACCTGGCCCAGGTGGTCGAGGGCCGTGTACAGCGGTCGAAGAACGAGGAAATACAGCGCCGGGCAACCGGTCGCGAGTGCGACTACGACATCGGGCAGCCGCAGTTGCAGCGCAGGGGCGGCTGCAGCGTCCGCGAAAAGAAAGAGCCGGGAGGCAACCGCTGCGCCCAGCGATGCAACCAGGATCAATCCTGACCGCATGGCCGCGTTCCGCCGGCTGATCTTCGCGCCCGCAAGGCCCACTTTCTCCCTTGCCTGCGCGTTTAACCGGGCTGCGACAACGCAGAACCGCTCGACATCGCCCCGGAATGTCTCCGCCGCCGGCCGCAGGAGCCGATCCTGCTCGGAACGGGCCGCCTCCCGGTCGCCATCGCGCTGGACCTTGAGGACATTGGCCGCGCAGAAATGCAGGTGCGCATGGGAGTCACGTAACGCCCCGAACTCTGGCAGGCGCGCATAGCGGAGCGTGGCACGGCCGTGGATCCACTTTCCCAGCAGGCACTGCGAATCGCTCGAAACCGTGTTGAGGTCGGGCTTCCTCCTGGCCTTGCCCTCGATCAGGTCCGCGATGTGACCGCACATGCCGGCGTGCGTCCGGATCGCGTCGTCGACGTCAAGTCCCGGAATAACGTCGTCTTTGCTCGGCATCGCGTCCTCGTTGCTCCATCCCCCAGGCCCCGTGCGGGTTCCATTCTCGCGCGGCGTATCTTAACCACACCCGCCACGATCGTCGCGCCCAGAGGCGGCGTCATGATATGTTTCCCCGACCATGCCTGCCTATGCGCGCCCCGCCCAATTGGACGATGCCCTGCGATTGCTCGCCAAGGGCGGGTCGACGATCCTCGCGGGCGGCACGGACCACTATCCTGCGCGCGTGGCAAGGCCGTCGATCGAAAACATCCTCGACCTCACCGCGATCGGCGGACTGCGGAACATCGCGTCCGAGACGGACCGCTGGCGCATCGGTGCCGCGGCGACATGGACGGACCTCCTCGAGACCACGCTGCCCCCGGTGTTCGACGGCCTCAAGCTCGCGGCGCGCGAAATCGGCGGCGTGCAGATCCAGAACGCCGGCACACTGGCCGGCAACCTGTGCAACGCGTCGCCGGCCGCCGACGGCGTGCCTGCGCTTCTCGCGCTCGACGCCAGCGTCGAGCTGGCGAGCACACGGGGAATGCGGGAGTTGCCGCTGGCGCAATTCGTCCTGGGCCCGCGCAAGACTGCGCGACTGCCGGATGAACTGCTCACCGCGATCCTGGTCCCCAAGCCGGCCTGCGATGCGCGCAGCCATTTCCTCAAGCTGGGCGCGCGCAAGTACCTCGTGATCTCGATCACCATGGCGGGCGTCGTCCTCGAGCATGAAGGCGGCGTCGTGCGCGATGCACGCGTCGCAGTCGGCGCCTGTTCACCGGTCGCGCAACGGCTCCCCGCGCTCGAAGCCGCGCTGCGCGGGCAGAAGATGGATGAACACCTGCCCGACATCGCAAACGGGGCGCACCTCGCGCCGCTCGCGCCGATCGGCGATGTGCGCGCGAGCGCGGAGTACCGCCTCGACTCCGCGCTTACGATCGTGAAGAGGACGATCGCCGGAGCCTGCGCATGAACAAGCCGCGCGCAGAGTTTCTTGCCGCCCAGGTAACTGCGTTCACTGTCAACGGCAAGGAGGTGCACGTCGCAGCTCCGCCGGTCACGCGCCTCGCCGACGTTCTGCGCGACGAACTCGGGCTCACGGGCACCAAGATCGGCTGCAATGCCGGCGATTGCGGCGCATGCACGGTGCTGCTCGACGGGCGGCAAGTGTGCGCGTGCCTCACGGCCGTGGGCCAGGCGGCGGGGCGAGAAGTGACCACGGTCGAGGGCCTGGCCAAAAGCGGGCGACTGACGAGCCTGCAGACCGCATTCCAGAAGCACGGCGCGGCGCAGTGCGGCATCTGTACGCCCGGCATGCTCATGGCGGCCGCCGACCTGCTCGCGCGGGAGAAATCGCCCGACCAGCGGCAAGTCGAGGATGCGCTCGGCGGCGTGCTCTGCCGCTGCACGGGATACCAGAAAATCGTCGAGGCGGTGCTGGATGTCGCCACCAAGCCCCAGCTCGACCGCGCGCCTTCAGCCGAGGCCGCCGTCGGCGCGCGCGCAGCGAAGGTCGACGGCGTGCCCCGCCTCACTGGCACGGAGGTCTTTGGTGCGGACGGGATCCCGCACGATGCGATCTGGCTTCGCGTGGTCCGCTCCCCGCACCATCACGCAAAGTTCCGGCTCGGCGACCTTGACGCAGTCCTTGCGCGGACGCCGGGGCTCGAGAGGATCCTCACCGCCGGTGACGTCCCTTCCAACGGCTTCGGCATCTATCCGCACATCAAGGACCAGCCGGTGCTCGCGGCAGGCGAGGCGCGCTTCCGAGGCGAGGCGGTCCTCGCGCTCGTGGGAAATCGCGAGGCGGTCGAGGGTTTCGATGTCGCGACGCTGCCGATCGAATACGAAGTGCTGCCGCCGGTCATGGGCCTCGACGCCGCAATGGCGCCGGGCGCCGCGCTGGTGCTGCCGGACAAGCCCGGCAACCTGCTGCAGGACGGCGGCGTGCGCAAAGGCGACGCGGCGGCGGCCTTTGCCGGATGTGCCGCCGTGGCCGAAGGCGACTTCGAGACCGGTTTCGTCGAACACGCCTACATCGAGCCGGAAGCCGGCTGGGCCGAGCGCGTCGACGAAGGATCAGATGCGAGAATCGAGATCCACGTCACTACGCAGACCCCGTACATGGATCGCGACGAGATGGCGATCGTGATGAAGCTCAAACCCACGCAGGTGAGGATCGTGCCAACGGCGTGCGGCGGAGGTTTCGGCGGCAAGCTCGATATGTCGGTGCAACCCCTCGTCGGCATCGCCGCCTGGCTCACAGGGAAGAAGGTGGCTTGCGTCTACACGCGGCCCGAAAGCATGGCATCGACCACCAAGCGCCACCCTGCGCGAGTCCACGCAAAATTCGGATGCGATGCGCTGGGCTTGCTCGTCGCCTGCGAAGTCGATGCCGAGTTCGACACCGGCGCCTATGCGAGCTGGGGGCCGACGGTAGCGACGCGCGTGCCGATCCACGCGACTGGGCCGTACTGCGTGCCTCATGTGCGTACTCGCGGGCGAGGCTTCTTCACCCACTGCCATCCCTCCGGCGCGTTCCGCGGTTTTGGCGTGCCGCAAGGCGCGATCGCGCATGAAGCGATCATGGACGAGCTCGCCGACAAGGTCGGCATCGACCGCCTGGAGTTCCGGCTTCGCAACGCGCTCAAGGCCGGAGACGCCACGGCCACTGGGCAAGTGCTCGAGCATTCCGCCGGCCTGCCCGAATGCCTGGAGGCGCTGCGCCCGCACTGGAAGCGCGCCCAAAAGGAGATCGCCGCTTTCAACGCCAAGTCGAAACACCTCAAGCGCGGCATCGGCATCGGCTGCATGTGGTACGGCATCGGCAACACGTCGTTGTCCAACCCGTCACGAATGCATCTGAGCGTGTCGAAGAAAGGTGTCATTACCTTATGCAGCGGCGCCGTCGACATCGGCCAGGGCTCCAACACCATCCTCACCCAGATCGCAGCAGACGCGCTCGGCGTGCCGATGGACACGATCGAGCGCATCACTGGCGACACCGACCTCACCGCCGATGCCGGCAAGACGTCGGCTTCGCGCCAGACGTTCGTTTCGGGCAAAGCCGCCGAACTGGCTGGGCTCGATTTGCGCAGGAAGATTTTCGCGATGGCCAACGCGCCCGAAGGCGAATATCTCGACCGCGCCTACAAACTTTCGATCGAGGTGGCCGCCAAAGGCGCGAGCATCGTCATCCGCCGCGGCGGCATCACCCACCGCGTGCCGATCGCCAAGGGCCTCATCGGCGAAGGCTATTTCGACCCGCCGACCACCGCATCGGATGCCAACGGCCAGGGCGTGCCTTATGCCACCTATGCCTTCGCCGCGCAGATCGCGGAGGTCGAAGTCGACCTTGAGCTTGGAACCACCAAGGTGCTGCGCATCGTCGCCGCGCACGACGTCGGCCGCGCGATCAACCCGATCCAGGTCGAGGGCCAGATCCAGGGCGGCACGGTGCAGGGCCTCGGCCTCGCGCTCATGGAGGAGTACCTGCCCGGCCGCACCGAGAACCTGCACGACTACCTGATCCCGACGATCGGCGACGTGCCGCAGATGGAGTGCATCCTCGTCGAGGCGCACGAGCCGCTCGGGCCGTACGGCGCCAAGGGCGTCGGCGAGCCCGGGCTGATTCCAACAGCGCCTGCGATCCTCGGCGCAATCGAAAATGCGACCGGCGTGCGCATGCGCCAGGTGCCGGTGCTGCCGCATCGGCTGCGGGCCGCACTACTGACAAAATAATTCTGAACCCCGCGCCGTTATTGGCTCTCCGGGTAACTTACTGACATTTCGAGAAGCTGAGAATGGCCCACCCGCTGGACTCCGTCGACCCGCAGGACGCCCCGGAAAGTGCCGCTTCGACTTCCAGTGATGTAGTCCGCTGCGACGCGTGTCCCGTCCTCTGCCGCATCCGCAAAGGCCAGACCGGCGCCTGCGACCGCTACGCCAACCTCGACGGCAAGTTGGTGCGCAGCGACCCGCTGGTCATCCTTCAGCGCTCTGTGGAAGACGGCCGGCCGGTGGTGCCTTTCCTCGAGCCGGGCAAGCCGTGGGACGGCAGCCTCGTCTCGGCGGCCAGCACTTTCGTAACCGGCATCGGCGCGACCACCACCTACCCCGACTACAAGCCTGCGCCCTTCATCGTTTCGTCGAAGATGGCCGGCGTAGACATGGTCACCGTCGTCACCGAGGGCATCTTCAGCTACTGCGGCCTCAAGCTCAAGATCGACACCGACCGGTGGCTCGGCCCCGAGCAGGCTGCGGTGCGCGTAGGCGGCGAAGCGATCGGCCATGTGACCACCGCCGAGTACGGCTCGCAGATGCTGGCGCTCGGCGGCGTGCACCACCTCACCGGCGGCACGAAGAAGGAAGGCAATGCCACCTGCGACGCGATGCTGGCGCTCTCCAACAAGGGCGCGGTCGAATTGACGATCGACGGCGGCGCGACGGTGCTGGTGCAGGCCGGCAAGCCGCCGGTCGTCAACGGCGAAATGGAAGAGCGCATGCGGGTCGGCTGCGGCTCGGCCACCATCGGCATCTTCGCGCAGCAGTGGCTCGACCACTGCGATGAGGTGATCGTGGTCGACGACCACATCACCGGCGTGCTCACCGAGCACCAGGCCGGCAAGTTCCTCGACATGAAGCACGCGGATACCCGCGGGCTTCA
>JANMDK010000185.1:0-11917 GCA_031376265.1 Pseudomonadota bacterium | reverse complement strand
CGACTTCGGCGGCGAAGAGGATGTTGTCGGCAGGGATCACTTTGAGCAGCAGCTCGATGCCGGGCTGGTGATAGACGCAGGTGTCGAAGTACACGTTCCCCAGCAGCAGTTCCTTCAGCGGCGGGCGCTTCATGTCCTGCGCGAGGCCGCGGTAGCGCCCCCAGTGGTACGGCACCGCGCCGCCGCCGTGCGGGATGACGAATTTCAGGGTCGGGAAATCCTTGAACAGGTCGCCCTGGATGAGCTGCATGAACGCGGTAGTGTCGGCGTTGATGTAATGCGCGCCGGTGAAATGGAATGCCGGGTTGCAGGATGAGCTCACGTGCACCATCGCCGGCACGTCCAGCTCCACCATCTTTTCGTAGAGCGGATACCACCATTTTTCGGTGAGCGGCGGGTCGGTCCAATAGCCGCCAGAAGGATCGGGATTCAGGTTGCAGCCGATGAAGCCGAATTCATTCACGCAGCGCTCGAGCTCCGGGATGCAGTTCTTCGGGTTCACGCCCGGCGTCTGCGGCAGCTGGCAGACGCCGACGAAATTCTTCGGGTACAGCCTGCACACGCGGTGGATCAGCTCATTGCATGCTTCGGACCAGTACTTGCTGGTCGCTTCGTTGCCGATGTGGTGGCCCATGCCCATCGCGCGCGGCGAGAAGATCGTCAGGCTGGTGCCGCGCTCGCGCTGGATCTTCAGTTGCGCGCCTTCCAGGCTCTGGCGGATCTCGTCGTCGGTGATGCCGAGGTTCGCCCGCGCCGCCAAGTAGGCCGGGTCTTTCGCGCCGGCGATCTGGCCGTCGCGGTATTTCTGCAGCTGCGGCGGCGAGGTGGTGTAATGGCCGTGGCAATCGATGATCATCCTGCGGGTCTCCTTGGTTTTTTTGTCTACAGCGCGCGCGTCACGTCGTCGAACAGCTCGTCGACCGTGAAGCGCCGCGGGATCAGCCGCTGGGTGAAGACGAAATCGATCGCCAATTCCAGGTTGCGGCGGTTCGCCTCCAGGCCCATGGGAGAGGTGTCGAGCTCGCCAGCGTTAGGAAGTCCCGCAGCTTTTTTACTTTCCACGAGCAGGCGATAGAACTCGCGCACCGCCTCGGGGTGGTCGCGCGAGACCGCGGCCTTGACCGCGACCATGTGGTTGATCGGCAGGATGCCGTTGCGGCGATGCCATTCTTTCGCTGCGGCCTCCGCGTCCGGGATCAGCGTGCGCAGCTTCGGGTCGGAGCCGGCGCCTTCCGCGACCACGCCGGCATCCACGTCGCCGCTGGCCAGCATCCCCGCGATCGTCGCGCCTTCGGGGGCCCGCTCGACGTTCGGCGGCTCCTTGAACCCGGCGACGTGCGCATCCTCGAAGACTACCCACTTCACCCGGTCCAGGTCGACCCCGTAGTCCCTGGCCAGGATTCCGCGAATCCAGGTCACCGTGGTCACCGAGCTCGAGCGGATCGCGACGCGCTTGCCGGCCAGGTCCTTCGGCGAGAGCGGGCCCCGCTCCGGGTTGTACATGAGGAATTTGTGCGGCAGGCGCCCGAAAATCACCGCGGGCATCAGCACCAACGGCTGGCCGGCCGCCTTGGCCATCAGGAAGGTGACGATGGCGAGCTCGCAGACGTCGAATTCGAGGTCGCGCACCGCCCGCTTGAACGCTGTATGCGGTGTCTTCACATCCGCAAAATGGATCGCAGACTTCTCAGGACGAAGCCGGCCCTGCCTGAAAGTCGTAGTGACCGGATAGTCCCCCAGCAGGGCTTGCAAGTGCGTCATCATTGTGCGTCTCATACTCTACGACACAATGCGCGGCAATGCCGCCGCCGCCGTCCGTCCGGCCGATTTAGCCGAATGTCTACAACGTCACATGAAGGCCCGCCCCAAACCCGGTAGACTTCGGGTCAAGAAAACGGGGGGGCACGGGCACCGGGAAGGGGATTTTCCCGCGTTTGCTTGGCGGATTGGGGACCATGGGCACGTTCAAGGTATTGCAGTTCAACATGCAGTTCGGGCAGAGCTGGGATGACGACCATCCCGACGACTCGCCCATCGACCTCAACCTGACGCTTGCCGAAATCTGCAGCCACAACGCCGACCTGATCCTGCTTCAGGAAGTCGAGCAGGCGCGCGCCGGCGGTTCGCAGTCGGGAAGCCCCTCGAACTACGCCCGCATCCGCGAAGCCCTCAAGGATTACGACGCCTACTTTTCGTTTCCAAAGGCCGACCCGCGCGAGCTGCCGTTCGGCATCGGGCAGGCGATCTTCTCGAAAACCCCGCTCGGCAATCCCACCCGGGTCGACATCCCCTCGCCGCCGGTGCCTTTCGAATTCAAGGGCGAGAAGAAAACGCCCACCGACCGCCTGATCATCGGCGCGACGACCACCATAGGCGGCAGGAAACTGCGCGTCTTCAACACCCACCTGCTCGCGTTCTTCATGCTGCAGTCGAGCAGCGAGTCGCATCCCTCGCAGCGCCAGCTCGTCATCGACCAGCTCAAGGCGGGGGACGGCCCGACCCTGCTCGGCGGCGACTTCAACGTCAGCAAGCACGAGTCGCTGATCCAGCAGTTCGAGGAGGCCGGCTACAAGAGCGTCCAGTCCTCCGAGATCACCTGGCGCCGCCGCCCGTACGTGCTCGACCACATCTTCTACAGCCGGGAATTGCGCCCGGTCAGCCACCTCGTCAAGGCCACGCCTTCGTCCGACCACCATGCGCTGGTGGCGGAATTCGCGTTCAACTGAGCGCCCACCGCTTCTGGCGGGCTTCCCGCCGCCGGTTGCGCAGGTAGATCCATTCGCCGATCCCCGCGGTCACCAGCAATAGCGCGTTGGTTGCGACGAACACCCAGTTCTCCACCAGCCAGCTGTAGGCGAGGAATGCAGTGGAGGCGGTGATCTGGCCGACGAAGAGCCACCTGGATACCCCCTTCGTCTGGCCTTCGCGCCATTGCGTGTAGACCTGCCGCCCAATGGTCAGCAGCAGGATGAAAGCGCCGAACCAGCCGACGGCCTCGACCCACATCTATGCAGTCCCCGTGAGGTACTTGGTGATGCCGTAGATCAGCAGGCCCGCCGCGCCGCCGACCAGCGTGCCGTTGATGCGGATGTACTGCAGGTCGGGGCCGATGTTGCGCTCCAGCTCCTGCACCAGCGTCGCGTCCTGCCACTCGTTGACCTGCCGCTCGATGAAGCGCCCGAAGCTGGCGCGGTGCTCTTCCACAAAGGGCGGTGCGGCCGCGAGCACCTGCTCGTTGATCCATGACCGGATGCCGGCATCGGCGCGGATGCGCTCGCCGAGCGAACCGGCGAATCCCGCGATGCGCGTTCGTACCGCCGATTCGGGCCGCGCGAGGTCGGCGTCCAGCCAGGTGCGGAACTCGCCCCACAGTCCGGCGAGGTAATCGCCGAGCGCGGGATTGCGGATGAGGTCGTCGCGCAACCGCTCGACCTTGCCTCGCAACGCCGGGTCGGACTTGAGCTTGGCGATGAATTCCGCGGTGAGCTCGTCGAAGCGCTCGCGCAGCTCGTGGTCCGAATCCTCCAGCACTTCGCCAAGGCGAGCGATGGCGACGTCGAGCAGGCGGCCGGCGGCCTTGTCGTCGAGGTGCACCACCTGGTTGACCCATTTCATGAACGGCATTTGCGCCGCGATTTCCTTGCGCAGGAACTCCCGGGTCTGCTCGCGGCCGAGCAGCTCGCGCACCCACGCAAGCGTCTGGTCGAGGAGCGTGTGATGGCGGCGGTTCTCGGTGAGCACGTCGAGCAGGTTCGCGCCGAGCGTTGCGACGTCCAGCGTCGCCAGCTTCGCCGCCAGCGTGCGATGGAGGAATTCACGCACGCGGCCATCGTCCAGCGCGCCGACGCCGTACGAGAGGGCGCGCGAAAGGTAACCCGCGATGAAGTCGGCGTTCTCTCGCTTGAGCAGCCAGCCCGACAGCTGCTTCGCGGGGCCGAACTCGCGGATCTTCGCGATCAGCGCCGGCGTCGACAGGAATTGCTCCTGGATGAACTCGCCCAGGCCCTGCGCGATCCGTGCCTTGTTGCGCGGGATGATCGCGGTATGCGGAAGCGGTACGTTGAGCGGATGCCGGAAGAGCGCGACCACCGCGAACCAGTCGGCCAGCGCGCCGACCATCGCCGCTTCGCAGGTCGCTGCGACCCATGCGAGCCATGGATAGCGGGGCGTGAAGGCCGTTGCAGCCACGTACAGGACGGCCACCAGGACCAGCAGCCCCGTCGCGGCGCCCTTGATGCGGGCGAGGCGCGCATCCTTGAGCCGGGCCGAGGCGAAGATCGAACCCACGCTCATACCAGGCCCTGGTCGACCAGTTCCTGCTTGAGCCACGCGTAGTAGACCGGGGCAGCGATCGCGCCGACCGGGCCGAAGGCGGCTTCCATGACGACGATCGCAAGCAGCAATTCCCACGCTTGGGCATCGATGCGCGTGCCGATGATGCGCGCATTGAGGAAGTATTCGAGCTTGTGGATCGTCACCAGGAATCCGAGCGAAACGAGAGCCATAAGTGGCGAGTGCGCGAGGCTCAGCACCACGATGATGGTGTTGGAGATCACGTTGCCCACGACCGGCAGGAGGCCGGCGACAAAGGTGATCGCGATGAGTGTCGCCGCAAAAGGCAGCTTCACGCCGAAGGCCGGCAGCAGCACGAGCAGGTACACGGCGGTCAAAGCTGCATTGATCAGGGCGATGCGCACCTGGGCGAACACCACGCGCCTGAAAGCCTCGCCGAAGCGGGACGCGCGCTCCTCGAGTGCCAGCGCAAGCGGACCGCTGGTCGATGCGTTCGTCGCCTCGCGCAGCGAAAGCATGGCGCCGATGATCATCCCGAGCAGGACATGGAATGCGATGCGGCCGGCGACCGTGCCCCAGAGCTGCAACTGGGGCGCGTTCGTTCGCAGCCATTGCGCAAGCGCCCGGCGCAGTTCGTCCGCATCCGCAGGGAGCCTCTCGACCACCCACGCCGGCAGCGAGGCGCGTGCGCCGTCGAGGATGTCGGCCATGCGCTGCAGGAGCGCCGACAGGCTGCCCGCGTCGCTGCGGAAGAAGGCGATCGCGCCGACGATCGCCGCGCTGGTCAGGCCGACGATGACCACGGCTAGGACGACGACCGCGGCGAGACGCGATCGCTTGTTGAACGGACGACGCTGGAGGTACGGGGCGAGCACGTGGATCAGCTCGTAGACGAGCAGTCCGGCGAACAGCGCCGAAAGCAGGTGCAGTTTGAGCGTGGCGATCAGCGCCACGGCCGCCAGGAGCCACGAGACCTGCGCCACGCGGACCGGTGAGATGAGTGGATGAAGCATGAAGCGATTCCACAAAAAAAAGGCCCCCGGAAATGAGCAGTAACCGGGGGCCCTACACCCGCCAGATATCAGGGGAGGAGGGAGAACTGGCAGATGCGGGGCCATTGTTGCCTGGGGGGATAAAGCGCTCTGTGCGCTCACTCACACATTGGAGGGGTGGTTCCGCTCGCGTGTGCTTGTGCCTTGTGCGCGAGCGTACTGAGAGCGATGCGCGAGCTGCGTATCTTCGCGCTCCCATGGGGAACTTACTTCGCGCACTCGTCCTGCCGGCCTCTCTGATCGCTTCACAGCTCCTGTCGGGCTGCGCAAGCCTGCCGAACGTCGACGCGCTGCTGCTCGACGGAAGCCGGCGCGCGCAGATCGGCCAGTTCGAGTCCGTCGGCGGTCCGTTGTCGGAAAAGCGCAGCGCCGCGCTGGTGGAGGCGATCAAGCGCAAGGGCGGGAACACCGGCATCCTCGACAAGCACGTCGCCGTCGAGAATGCGCTGGTCGAGAAGCCTGTCGTGGTCGGCAACCGCGTAATCCTCCTCCAGGACGGCAAGGAAACCTACGACGCAATGCTGGCGGCGATTGCGCGCGCCACCGATCACATCAACCTCGAAACCTATATCTTCGAGGATGACGACGAGGTCGGGAAGAAGTTCGCCGAAGCGCTGCTCGCGAAGCAGGCCGGCGGCGTCCAGGTAAATATCATCTACGACAGCGTCGGCTCGCTGAAGACGCCCAAGGAATTCTTCAAGCGCCTCGCGGACGCGGGCATCGGCGTCCTGGAATTCAACCCGGTGAATCCGCTCGCCTCAAGGCGCGGATGGCAGATCAACAAGCGCGACCACCGCAAGCTCCTGGTCGTCGACGGCCGGACCGCGTTCGTCGGCGGAATCAACATCAGCAGCGTTTATTCGACCGGATCGATCCCGAAAGGCGACGGGACGGCATCGAAGCACCCCGTGGCGTGGCGCGACACGCACCTGCAGATCGACGGCCCGGTCGTAGCGGACTTCCAGAAGATGTTCCTGGAGACCTGGCAAAAGCAGAAAGGCAAGCCGCTGGCCCAGCGCAACTACCTCCCGTCCTTGAAGGAGGACGGCAAGGAGCTCGTGCGGGCGATCGGCAGCACGCCGGATGACCCGTACAGCCAGATGTACCTGACGCTGCTGTCGGCGATCCGCAGTGCCGAGAAAACCGTGCATATCACCAATGCCTACTTCGTGCCCGACCCGAACATCGTCAACGTCCTGCGGGAAGCCGCGGCACGGGGCGTGGACGTCAAGCTGATCCTGCCGAGCCAAAGCGATTCGGGTATGGTCTTCCACGCCGGCCGGTCGCATTACGCAGAGCTCCTGGAAGCGGGCGTCGAAATCTACGAGCGGCGTGACGCGCTGCTGCATGCGAAGACGGCGGTCATCGACGGGGTCTGGTCATCGGTCGGGTCGACCAACCTGGACTGGCGCAGCATCCTGAGCAACGACGAAATCGACGCGGTGATCCTCGGAGCCGAATTCGGCAAGCAGATGGAGGACGTGTTTTCGCGCGACCTGGCCGCATCCGGCCGGATCGACCCGGAGAAATGGGAGCAGCGCCCGCTTTCGGTGCGCATGCGCGAATGGTCATCGCGGTTGTGGGCGCGAATGCTGTAACCGCCTGTAGGCGTTTGTCTGTCAAGAAGTCGAGCAAGCTGCCGACTTACTCCGCGGCAGAAATTTACGAGACTGGGAAAAACCTGTGCGTTGTTCGGTTCAGCAGGTGAATAAGGCCCCTCCCACTCACTAACTTGGACATTGGAAAAAACATGAAAACCTGGATCCTCCCCATTGCGGTCCTCAGTGCCGTTGCACTGACCGCCTGCGAACGTACGGTCGTAACCCCCCCGAACGCCGCCGTTGTGACGCCGGTCCCGGTGCCCGGCCCCGCCGGCGCCCCCGGACCGCAAGGCTCCCCCGGCAAGCCGGGCGAATCGACCACGGTCGTCGTCACGCCGCCCGCCGACGCGCCGAAGTCGAACTAAGGTCGAGCGGCCCGAAGTCGAACTCCGGCCGCCAGCTGGCCCCAAAACGAAAGGCCCGGTGAAATTCGCCGGGCCTTTTGCATTTATGGCGGCTGCCCGCTACAGGTGGGCCTCCTGGTAGTCGAGCGTTTCCTCGAACTCGTGCATCACCTCGTCGCTGATCCGGTTTTCGCGCCAGAGCCGCACGAGGCTCTCCCTTTCCGCCGCGAGGGCCGCCTGGCGCAGGCGCTTCGCCAGCTCGGCTTCTTCCTGCGGCATCGCCGTCCCCGGATGCGAGGCGACCTTTTCGGCGAACTCGGCGCTGATACGGCCGGCGAGGTCCGGCGCCATGCCATCGCGATTGGCGATCTCGTCGATCACCGCGATCGCGGATTCGCTCATCGCGGTGCGCGCGGCGGCGCGTTCCTCCTGCACGCTCCAGTCGGTGCCGACGCGAAGCCGGCGGATCAGCACCGGCAGCGAAAGGCCCTGGATCACCAGCGTGACTGCGATTACGACAAAGGTGAAGAAGATCATCGGGTCCCGGTACGGGAACGGCGTGCCGTCCGCGAGCGTGACCGGGAGGGCGAGGGCGGCTGCGAGGGACACGATTCCCCGCATGCCGCACCAGCTCATGATGAAGTACTCGGAATTCGGGGGGGCGGGCGCGCGGCGTCCCAGCAGCGCCGCCACTGCGTGAGGCAGGTAGAGCGCCGGGTAGATCCATGCGAAGCGCACTGCGATCGCTGCGGCGCTCAGGAGCGCGCCCGCAGTCACGAGATGCACGGCGGAATAGCCCTGCATTCGCTCGACCAGGGCGGAAAGCTGCAGCCCCATGAGCACGAAGACGAGGGTATTCAGCAGGAAGACGAGCATGTTGGAGATCGAGCGGCCGGCGATGCGCGTCTCGGCTGACAGCAGCATCGGCGCGTAGCGGCCGCGAACCAGCCCGGCCGCGACCACTGCCAGCACCCCGGACGTATGGAAGGACTCGGCGAGAAGGTAGGCCACGTAAGGCACGAGCATCGACGAAAGCACTTCGATCAGCACGTCCCCCAGGTAACGGTGGATGCGCACGAACAGGAATCCCATCGCCAGCCCGGTGACGATCCCGCCAACGGCGACGGCTGCGAAGCCGGCCCCCGTCTCGAACAGCGAGAAGGTGCCGGTCATGATCGCGGCCACGGCGAACTTGTAGAGCACCAGCGCGGACGCGTCGTTCACGAGGCTTTCGCCTTCGAGGATCGTCACCACGCGACGGGGGATATTGAGCCGCGAGAGGATCGCCGTCGCCGCGACCGCGTCCGGCGGCGACACGATTGCACCGAATACGAATGCCGCGGCCCACGGGATGTCGGGAATCATGAGTTTCAGCGCCGCGCCAACCGCCACCGTGGTGACGGCCACGAGCCCGATTGAGAGCAGCCCGATGGTGCTTGCGTTCGCCTTGAAATCGCGCCACGAGGTCAGCAGCGCCGCCTGGTAGAGGATCGGCGGCAGCACCAGGAAGAGGATGAGGCCGGGATCGAAGGGGGCCTCGGGCAGGGCCGGAATGAAGCCGAGCACGCCCCCGCCGATGACCAGCGCGATCGGATAGGGAAACCGCAGGCGCCGGGCAAGCCACCCGAGGGCTACCGCGCACAACAGCAAAAACAGCGTGAAATGCAGCAGCGGCATGGGTGTTTTACGGCCAATCGCCGGCGTGTAGGACAGGCACCGATGCCAAATGTCGCGCTTCGCTGATGATCGCGGGGGCCGGGCGGCGGCATAGTAGCTGCGGAACCTGTTCGTCGTGTGGCACACCAACCCTGTCAGAAGGAGCAATAACATGAAAGCGATTCGTATTCTGGGTAGTACTCTTGCAGCTTGCGCGGTCCTCAGCCTGGGCGCCTGCGCCGATATGGGCCTTACGCGTTCGCAGCAGAACACCGCGATCGGCGCGGCGGTCGGCGGCGTCGCTGGCTCGGCCCTCACGGGCGGCAGCGCGATTGGCACGATCGGCGGCGCGGCCGCTGGCGGCCTGATCGGGCACGAAGTCGGCAAGCGCTAAGCCAGGTTTGCGGAAGGCGGGGCGCGTCCGGTTCGCCGGCGCGCCCTTTGCTTTTTGGGGCAGCGCTTTCAGCTCCCCAACAATTCACCGACGGGTTTGAGCGCCTCCACCCGATCGCAGACCACGCGGGCGATCGCTACCAGCGGCGCCCCCAGCAGCACGCCGGCGACGCCCCAAAGCCAGCCGAAAAACAGGATCGCAATAAAGAGCACGGCCGCGTTGACCCGCGCCATGCGGCTCTGCAGCCAGGTCATGAAGACCATGCCGATCAGCCCGGCGACCAGCAGAGTGGCGCCGCCCACGCTGAAAGCGGTCAGCAAGGAGCCGAACTGGATGAAGGCCGCGATGCCGGACGCTATGGCAACGACGACCGGGCCGAGGTAAGGCACGAAATGCATCACCCCGGCAAATACCCCCCAGACGCCGGCCTGTTCCATGCCCATGGCTTCCAGCGTCAGCCAGGTGCAAAGTGCGATCAGCGCGTTCGAAACCAGCATGACGAGCAGGTAACGCTGCACCTGCGCGTCGACTTCTTCGAGGATCGCGAGGACTTCCTTTTTTCGCGCTAGCGAGGGGCCGACGAGCATGACCAGCTTGCGGCGGAAATGGTCGCCTGAGGCGAGCAGGAAATACGCAAGCAGCAGCACGATGGGCGCCTTCGCGGCGAGGCTCAGCAAAAGCGCCGACTGCGCGATCGCATAGTCGCGGAACCAAGCGCTCGAGTCGGGCGTTGCGGCTATGACGGTTCGCTCGCGCGTGCCGGGCTTTTGCGCGACGTCCGTCGCGGCTTTCTGCAGCTCGTTGGCGGCCTCCTGCACGTTCTGAAGCGCGTTTGGGACGGAACTGCGCGTGCTGGTGAGCTTTGCCCGCAGTCGCCGGGCGGCGTCCGGCAGTTTCTCGATCACCACCGCTACTTCATCGCTCAGCGCATAGCCGATCCAGGAAACGCCGGTCACCAGGACGACCAGCACCAGCGCGGCGGCAATCGCCTGCGGGATGCGGAACCGGCGCAGCCAGTCGACCACGGGCCGCAGCGAGTAGCTTGCGAGGATGCCGATCAGCAGCGGGACGAAGAATGCGCGCGCGAAGAACAGGGCGGCGACCACCGCTATCGCCGCGAGAATGATGAGCGCGACGCTGGTGCGGGTGTAGCGCACTACCCGCGTGGCGGGTTCCGGGGCAAGCACCGGCGCGCCGCCGTCCTGCACAGCGGGCACGCGGCCTTCGCTTTCGGCCGGGATCGGTGCCGCTGCGCTCATCTAGCGTTCCGGCGGTACTCCGCCTCCAATGAGGATGACGCGCGCGCCCGGGCGCAGCTTGGAAGCCTCATTTCGTTCCCCTCATGCCCGGTTCCCCTCTCACCGCGCACTATGGGGGGCGGGACGGTGCGGAATCTGTGCGGTGGCGCACAAGCCCTGCAAAAACCCGGACGCCAGCCCCTACGACCTCTCGACGGCCGGGCAGTCGATGTCGGAATCGCCCTTCTCGAGCTGCTCCCGGGCGCGCGCCGCCAGCGTCGTATAGAGCTTGTGCTGCGCCATCAGCTCCTCCTCGTCGAGCTCTTCCAGGTCGAGGATCGCGTTGTGCGCGCCGTTCGTGGCGCGGATGAGCTCGTCGAGCTTGATCTGCATGGCCTCGGTGTCGCGGTTCTGCGTATGCTGGATCAGGAAAACCATGAGGAAAGTGATGATGGTCGTCGACGTATTGATCACCAGCTGCCATGTGTCGCTGAAATCGAACATCGGGCCGGTCAGCACCCAGGCAATCACGAGTCCGATGGCGATGAAGAAAGCGGCCGACCGGCCGGACCATCCCGCAAGCTTGCGGGCAAATGCCGGGAACCAGGCGCTGTGTCGTGCGCGGGTGTTCATGCGGCTTGCTGAACTTCCGGGGTCGGGGGCGCTGGAGGCGCGGACGCCTGCGGCACGCGCTCGCCGATGCGCCGCTTGATCACCGCCATGATCTCGCCGTAGAGCGCCTCGCCAAGGAAGGCATCCTCGTTGCCGGCGTCGACGTTCGGGTTATCGTTGACCTCGATTACGTAGCAGGACTTGCCGACCTGCTTGAGGTCCACCCCATAGAAGCCGGCACCGATCAGGTTGGCCGCATCGAGGGCGGCGCGCATGACGATCTCGGGCACTTCGCCCAAGGGCACAGTTGCGGTTTCGCCTTCCACGCGCCCGTCGGTGTCGTCCCTCTTGATGACCTGCCAGTGATCCGGCGCCATGAAATAACGGCAGGCAAACAACGGCCGCCGGTCCAGGATGCCGACGCGCCAGTCGAAGGCGGTCGGCAGGAATTCCTGCGCGATCACCAGGTCGGATTTCTCGAGAAGGCTGGCAAGCGATTCCCGCAGCTCGGTTTCGTTCCCGACCTTCGTGACGCCCAGCGAGAACGCGCTGTCCGGTTGCTTCAGCACGCAAGGCAATCCGACGGTGGGCACGACCTGCGCAATATTGTCCTTGTGCACCAGCAGCGAGCGCGGCATCGGCATTTTATGGCGCGTCAGCAACTCATGCAGGAAGACCTTGTTGTTGCACTGGAGGATCGATTCGGGGTCGTCGATGACGACGAGGC
>JANMDK010000018.1:0-5633 GCA_031376265.1 Pseudomonadota bacterium | reverse complement strand
GTACGGGTGGTCGTTCTGCAGGTCCGAGACGCCGAGCTCACCCGAGGCGCCGTGGTACCGGTTCTCGCCGCCGGCGTAGTTCTCCGAGCGCTTGAAGTACGGCAGCACCGAGCCGTAGTCCCAGCCGGTGGCGCCGGCCCGCACCCAGTCGGCGTAGTCCTCGTGCTGGCCGCGGATGTAGATGAGCCCGTTGATCGACGACGACCCGCCGAGCACCCGCCCGCGCGGCCAGACGACGTTGCGCCCCGCGGTGCCCTCCGAGGGCTCGGTGTCGAAGTTCCGCGTGAAGCGCGGGTCGACCATGGTCTTGAAATAGCCGACCGGCAGGTGGATCCAGAAATTGCGATCCGGCCCGCCGGCCTCCAGCAGCAGCACCTTTTGCCCGGCCGCAGTGAGGCGGTTGGCGAGCAGGCACCCGGCCGAGCCGGCGCCGACGATGACGTAGTCGTACGTCGGATGAACCCTTGGATCCGCCAAACCTCTTTACCCCTTGATTGTGTCGAGGTAGAGCTTGGTGTCGAAGTAGGTCGACGCCGGCACCGGGTTGCTGATGTTGCCGAAGCGGATGAAGAAGTCGGTGACCTGCTGCTGCCAGCGGGTCGCCGTGCCGTCGGCGAAGAGCTTCCGCCACTCGGCCGACGAGTAATAGCGCGAGGCCTTGAACTGCTCCTGCAGGTCGCCCAGGGGCACCTGCGGGTAGTTGTTCTTCTGGATCACCGGCAGGATCTCGGCCGAATTCTTCATGAGGTCGTCGTTCGACGCGGCCCAGCCACGCACGACGCGCGCGCAGATGTCGCGGTTCTTCTCGTAATAATCGCCGCGCGCCGCCCAGCCGCCGACGATCGCGGCCTTGGGGAAATACGCCGAGGCGTCCACCAGCATCTTCGCGCCCGGCACCTTGTCGCGCACCGTGATGTTGAAAGGCACCCACAGCGCCACGGCGGGCACGGCGCCGGAGATGAACGAGGTCACCGCGGTCGGCATGCCCTGGTTGACGAGCTCGATGTCCTTGACCGGGTCGATGCCGTTGGCGCGCAGGGCCGTGTCGAGGAACACGTGCGCCGTCGTGCCCGCGGTGGTGGAGATTTTCTTGCCCTTGAGGTCCGCCCAGGTCTTGACGCCCTGGTCCTCGCGCACCCAGAGCTGGGCGGTGGCGAACTCGACGTTATTGAGGAGGAACACCTTGCCCTGCCCGCGCGCCGGGAAGTTCGACAGCACGGCGCCGGTGGCGAGCATGTCGAGGCTGCCGCCGATCATGGCGTTGAAGAGCTCCAGGCCGGTGCTGAACATCGTGGTTTCGAGCTCGAGGTTCTCCTTAGCCCAGTGGCCGCGGTGCACGCCGGTCCAGATCTGCCCGTTGACGGCCAGCGTGTTGACATAGCCGACCCGCAGCTTGGTGCGCTGCTGGGCGATGGCCGGGAACCCGGCGGCGCCGAGCGTGGCCGAGGCCAGCGCGCCCTTGACGAACGTCCTGCGGGTGATGCCTTTGGTCTTGGTGCTCATGGTGTCTCCTCCTGTTTAGGCAAGATTTCCGGCGGAACTCACCGCCGACTGTTTCTGCTGGGCTGCATATTCCTTCATGACGAGGTCGCGCACGTGCGAGCGCAGTTCGCCGAACTCCGGCCGCTCGTGCAGGCCCTCGTCCCGCGGATAGGGAAACGGCACTTCGATGACCGTGCGGATGCGCGAGGGCCGCGCGGTGACGACGATGATCCGCGAAGACAGGTAGATCGCCTCCTCGACCGAATGCGTGATCAGCATCACGGTCTTGCGCTCGGCGGCGAGCACCTCGAGCAGCAGGTCCTGCATGTTCGACCTTGTTTGTGCGTCTAGCGCGCCGAAGGGCTCGTCCATGAGCAGGAACTGCGGCTTGACCGCGTAGGCGCGCGCAATGGCGAGGCGCTGGCGCATGCCACCGGACAGCGTCTTGGGATAGGCGCGCGCAAAGTCGGACAGGCCCATGAGCGCCATGTAGCGCTGCACGATCTCCTTGCGCTCGGCCTCCGGCAGGCGGTTGGCGGCGAGGTTGAGGCCGAACGCGATGTTCTCCTCGACCGTGAGCCAGGGGAAGACCCCGTACTCCTGGAAGATCACGCCGCGCTCGGGACCCGGGCCGCCCACGGGCTTGCCGTCGAGCGTCACGCTGCCGCCGGTCGGCTGCACGAAGCCGGCCACGATGTTCATCATCGTCGTCTTGCCGCAGCCCGAGGGGCCGATAATCGAGACGAACTCCCGGTCGGCCACCGAGAAGGACACGTCCTCGACCACCCGCAGCGGGCCGCCGGTGGTGGCGAACTCGACCGAGACGTGGTCGAACACGATGCGCGCTTCGGGCGGCGGAGTCATTGAAGTGCTCATGCCCCGATCCGGTCCTGCCAGGCGACCAGCCTGCGGCTCGCCGCGCGCAGGGCAAGATCCATCGCCAGCGCGATGAAGCCGATGCAGATGATGCCGACGTAGATGATGTCGAGCTGGAAGAAGGAGCCGGCGTTCTGGATCAGCGCGCCGAGCCCCTGCTGGGCGGCGATCAGCTCCGAGGCCACGAGCGTCGCCCACGCGACGCCGAGCGCCACGCGCAACGCGGTCAGGATGTGCGGCACCGTGAGCGGCACGATGACCTTGCGGAAGATCTCGAAATCCGTCGCGCCGAGCGTGCGCGCGACGCGCACGAAGATCGGGCTGATCTGGGCGATGCCTTCGTACATGACGATCACGCCGGCGAAGAACGAGGCGTAGAAAAGGATGATCACCTTGGCCGGCTCGCCGATGCCGAAATACACCACGACCAGCGGGATCAGCGCGATCGGCGGCAGCGCGCGGAAGAAATTGATCAGCGGGTCGACGAAGGTGCGCACTTCCTTGTACCAGCCGAGAAGGAAGCCCGCGGGCACGGCGAACAGCGTGCCGAGCGCAACGCCGAGGAACACGCGCTGCGTGGACATCCAGATGTCCTTGGGCAGGCGCCCGCCGTTGAGAAGCTCCCAGAAGCGCGCGGCGACCTGGTGCGGCATCGGCATGAGCGACGCATTGACGAGCCCCGAAAGCGCGATCGCGTACCAAAGGAGGACGATCAGCGCCCAGGGCGCGAGGATCAGGATGAAACGACGCAAAGGGCTTGTCTCGTGTTGTCGTAGTGGGAGTTGTAGCGACCCCGGTACAAAGGTACTATGAATAGAACGTTTGGCACAATATCGGTCTTGATCCCTTGACCTTCACTTCCGCGACCCACCGGTTATTCCGCCAGAGCCCGGTCCCCCGCTACGCGCAGCTGGCCGACCTGCTGCGCCAGCGCATCGCGCGCGGCATCTGGGCGCAAGGCGCCAAGCTGCCGTCGCTCGAGGCGCTGGTGCGCGAATTCGACGTGGCGCGGGTCACCGTCAGGCAGGCAGTCGACCTGCTTGCGCGTGACGGCCTGCTCTCGCCGCAGCAGGGGCGCGGCACCTTCGTCACCGGCCGGCCGGCGCAGGACCGCTGGCTGCGGCTGGAGACTTCGCTGCATGCGTTGGCGGATGTGTACCGCGACGACAAACCCAAGCTCACGCTGATCGAGGAAGCCGCCGCCACCCCGGCCCTGAAACCCGCCGACGGCAAGCCCGCCAAGGGCTATCACTTCATGCGCCGCGTGCATTCGCGCGAAGGCCAGGCCTACTGCGTGATCTCGATCTACCTCGACGAGAAAGTTTTCAACATGGCGCCCAAGCGATTCCGGCGCGAGACGGTGGTGCCGGTGCTGCTGGAACTGCCCAGGGTGAAGATCGCCAAGGCCCGCCAGACGCTGGCGATTTCCTCCGCCGATGTGGAGGTGGCGGGTCACCTCGACATCGCGGTCAATGCGCCGGTGGCGGAGGTGCGGCGCGTCTGCACTGCGGCGGATGGGACGGTGATTTATTTGGGCGAGGTGACGTACCGCGGGGATTACATCCACTTCGAGATGGACCTGCGCCCATGACCGGCCCGCTGCGCATTGCAAAGCTGGAAGCCTTCGTCTTCCGCGCGCCGATCGAAATGCCGGTGCAGACCTCGTTCGGCATCATGCGCGACCGTCCGGCGGTCTTCGTGCGGGTAACGGATACGGAAGGCGCCGAAGGCTGGGGCGAGGTGTGGTGCAACTTCCCCACGGTCGGCGCGGAGCATCGTGCGCGGCTGATCGATTCGGTCTTCGCGCCGCTGGTGCAGGGCAAGGCCTTCGTCTCGCCGGAGATCGCCTTCCTGCAGCTGACCGCGCAGACCGAAGTGCTGGCGATCCAGTCGGCCGAGCCGGGGCCGGTGGCGCAGTGCGTCGCCGGGATCGATACCGCGCTCTGGGATTTGCATTCGCGCAGGCAGGGTCAGCCGCTGTGGAAGATGCTCGGCGGTAAGTCGCCCAAGGTTGCAGTGTACGCAAGCGGCCTCAATCCGACTTCGCCGGAAAAGCTGGCGGCGAAGAAGCTGGCCGAGGGCTACCGGGCGTTCAAGCTCAAGGTGGGCTTCGGCAAGGAGCGCGACGTCGCCAACCTGGAAGCGGTGAGGAAAGTCATCGGCGACCTCCCCCTCATGGTCGACGCCAACCAGGCCTGGGACGTCGACACCGCGATGGAGATGGCCGAGGCGTTCGAGCCTTTCAAACTCGGGTGGCTGGAAGAGCCGTTGCGCGCCGATCGGCCGTGGACCGAATGGCAGCATTTAGCCTCGAAAGCCGCTACTGGCCTGGCAGCAGGCGAGAATTTGGCAGCATTTGCCGCTTTCGAGCGGGCCCTCGAATCGCATGCGCTTGCGGTCGTGCAGCCCGACCTTGCGAAGTGGGGCGGGATCACCGGCTGCCTGCCGGTGGCGAAAAAGATCCTCGGCCACGGCATGCGCTTCTGCCCGCACTACCTCGGCGGCGGCATCGGCCTCGTGGCGTCCGCGCACCTGCTGGCCGCGGCCGGCGGCGACGGGATGCTCGAAGTCGACGCCAACCCGAACCCCTTGCGCTCGCTCACCTGCGGCACGCTCGAAAACGTCACCGGGGGCTTTGCCACGCTCGCCTACGAACCGGGCCTCGGCGTCACGCCGGACCTCCATGCGCTCCGCTTATTTAAAGGGGCCAGGCTCAAACCTGACTAATTAAAAGGCGTCAGGTTTGAGCCTGGCCCCTTTAAAGAATATGAACCGCAAACCCAACATCCTCCTCATCATGACCGACCAGCAGCGGGCCGACACGATCGGCGCGCTCGGGGCGCCGTGGATGCACACGCCGAACCTCGACCGGATGGCGCGCGAAGGCGCGGCCTTCACCAACTGCTTCGTCACTTCGCCGGTGTGCGTCGGCTCGCGCGCGAGCCTCTTCACCGGGCTGTATCCGCACGGCATCGGCGTGTTCTCGAATTTCCAGCCTTGGGAACCGAACTGGGTGCGCTGGCTCGCGGACGCCGGCTACCACTGCGCGAGCATCGGCAAGATGCATATCAATCCCTACGATGCGCTCGGCGGCTTCCACCAGCGCTTTGTGGTCGAGAACAAGGACCGCCCGCTGTTCCTCGAGGAGCGCGACCGCGCGTTCTACGACGAATGGGACAAGGCGCTCCATGCGCGAAAGCTCGTCAAGCCGAACCGCTATTCCCGCCATACGGCCGATCCAGAGGGCTACCGCGATGCGCTGGGCGCCTTTGCCT
>JANMDK010000162.1:0-8877 GCA_031376265.1 Pseudomonadota bacterium | reverse complement strand
CCTTGTCGCGTGCGAACAGGGCATCCCAATCCGAACCCCACAGAAGTTTGATTACGCTCCAGCCGGCGCCGGTGAACAGACCTTCGAGCTCCTGAATAATGGAGCCGTTGCCGCGCACCGGGCCATCGAGCCTTTGCAGATTGCAGTTGACGACGAAGATCAGGTTGTCGAGCCCTTCGCGCGCCGCGAGCGACAGGCCCGCAAGCGACTCCGGTTCGTCCATCTCGCCGTCGCCGACGAAGGCCCACACTTTGCGTTGTGTCGTATCGAGCAGCGCGCGATCCGCCAGGTAGCGCATGAATCGCGCCTGGTAGATCGCGCTGATCGGGCCGAGCCCCATCGAGCCGGTGGGGAACTGCCAGAAATCCGGCATCAGCCACGGATGCGGATAGGAGGAAAGCCCACCGCCGCCGGTTTCGCGCCGATAGCTGTCGAGTTGCGCCTCGGTCAGCCGCCCTTCAAGGAAAGCGCGCGCATAGACGCCGGGGGCGGAGTGCGGCTGGAAGTAGACGAGGTCCCCGGCCTGCCCCGCGCGGAAAAAATGGTTGAAGCCGACCTCGAACAGGTCCGCCGCCGACGCGTAGCTGGCGATGTGCCCGCCAAGCTCAGGGTGGGCCCGGTTCGCGCGCACCACCATCGCTAGCGCATTCCATCGCACCAGCGATCCGAGGCGTTGCTCGACCTCGAGATTGCCCGGGAACTGCGGCTGGTCGGAAAGCTGCACGCTGTTCCGATAGGGCGTATTCATTACCGGCGGCATCGGCACGCGCCGCGCGCGGGCGTGGTCGAAGAGCTTTCTCAGCAGGAAGGTGGCGCGCTCGCGGCCCTCCGCAGCGACCAGCGCGTCGAAGGCCTCGAGCCACTCGCGCGTTTCGGCCGGATCCGCGTCGGGCGGGTTTACGCGCCAGAAGGCGGAAGAAACGATGTCGGACAGGTCGGTCACGAAGCAAAGTCTGCCGCCGCGCGAACCGGCATGCAAGCGCGGTTCGCGCCAGGTAAAACACCAGCATGTGAACGCGGTCGCTCCTGCGACCGCGCAGGGGGCTACTCGGTCGCGATCGCCAACGCGGTCAGGCCGAGGCCCACGCAAGCAGGCACGCCGATCCGCTCGAACGGACCGGAACGCCCGCTTCCGATGACGGATACCGGCACATTCACCGCATCTATGATTTCCGGCACCTGCGAGAACAGGGCCTGCCACCAGCCGGGCTGGCGCGTCGTACCGACAACAACCTGGTTGGCACCCACCTCGCCAGCAATGCGGGCCACGGTGCCGGCGACCGGTCCCGCAGCCGCAATGGCGCGATAGGGGACTCCGGCCGCATCGAGGGCTGCACGCGCGCCCACAAGCGCTTTCTCCGACCGCTCCGCGCGCATTGCGTCGCGCGAAGCCCTGGACGTAAACCGCGCAGCGTGCGCCGTGAGGCGGGGCTGCACATTGACCAGGATTACCTCGCCCGGGCCATCGCGAAGAAGCGTGGCCGCGTGACGCACGGCGGCAAGTGAGGCTTTCGATCCGCTAACGGGTACCAGCACGTTCATGGTCCGGCTCCTTTTACGAGTGTGTGACCGTCGACGGACGGCGGCGGTTTGCAGTCCAGGCCAATCCAAGCGTGCCGAGGACGAAAGCGACGTAGATCGGCCACGTGTTGCGCGTTCCATGGAGCCATTCGCGCACGAACGGTTCCTCGATAACCATCTTTGCGGCGGTCCAGGCCAGCACCGCCCCACCCACGTAGATGATTGAAGGGAACCGCTCGATCCACTTGAGGATCAGCGTCGAGCCCCAGATCACGATCGGGATCGAAATGAGCAAGCCGCAGACGACGAGGAGCCAGCTGCCACCGGCCGCGCCGGCGACCGCGAGGACGTTGTCGAGCCCCATCACCGCATCCGCGACAACGATGGTCTGCATCGCGCCCCAGAATGAGGCGGCGGGCGCGAGTTCATGGCCTTCCCCATCCTGCTCGGTCAGCAGGCGATGCGCGATCCACAACAACATGAGGCCGCCGGCAAGCATGAGGCCTGGAATCTTGAGGAGCCAGACCACCGCCAGCGTGAGAATCGTGCGCACGACGATCGCGCCCAGGGTGCCCCACACGATCGCGCGCCGCTTGAGATGCACGGGCAGGTTGCGCGCGGCGAGCGCGATGACGATGGCGTTGTCGCCGGCCAGCACTAGGTCGATAACGACGATGGCGGCGAGCGCGGGGAGGAACTGCGGATCCAAGATTTCCATGACCTGCTCCGAGCTGCGGATGAATCGATTATGCGAACCGGGCAGCTCGGCAAGAATGAAGAATTGCTATAAAGCGTGTAGGAAATCGCGCCGTATTACACAATGCAATGCGCTCAAGCCTTGCCCATGCGCGTGCGCGCTGATAGGCTTCGCCTACCCCAAAGGGGAGTAGCTTTTCGCAGGGCAGCCGTCATCACGGGAAGTAGTTCGCCCCGGTCGCCCTGGCAACGCAGTGCGTTGCAAGCGAGACCTTTGCCGCCAGGCAAAGGTCTTTTCGTTTGCGCGAGACCTTCGCCTGCATGCAAAGGTTTGCGCCAACGAAAACAGGAGCTGCGAATGCGTCACGCCTCACTACGCCGTTACTTCCGCCACGGAATGCTTCCCCAAATGATGGTCTTCGAGGCCGTCGCCAGGCTGGGTAGTTTTACCCGCGCAGGCGAAGAGCTTTGCCTGGCCCAGCCGACGGTCTCGGTGCAAGTCAGGAAACTCGCCGAAAACCTTGGGCTTCCGCTGGTCGAATCGTCGGGGAGGAAAGTCGTCCTCACCGAGGCCGGTCATGAAGTCTACGAAACCGTGCAGGTGCTGTTTCGTTTCTTCATCGCTGCGGACGAGAGGCTCGAGGCGCTGCGCAACCTGCGCGGCGTCCGGGCGACGCAAGCGGAGCCTGCAAACGGTGACCTTGCTGGGGAGACTGGTGCCGGCTAGAGGAGTCGAACCCCCGACCTTCTGATTACAAAACCGGGTCCTTGCAGCGCTTGCCTCTGTTGTTCCCTAGGTAACCAAGCCTAACTCCATGGCTGGCAACCATATCTACGGCACAAATACGGCACACAAGTCCGGCACAGTTCGAGCGCTGTTCGGCTCCCCAGGCTGGGCACTCATAGCCCTTGACCGTGCTCTTGGCCCACAAACCTTCGAGTCCAAAACGCGTAACGATTAGACGAGCACTAGCTGCCGTTACGTCCAGGTCCAGCACAGTTCTTGTTAAATATGGACATACTGCGACGGGAAAGTCTCTGGCGCTCCATCCACGAGCAATATTCAGCTCGTGTCAACCAGTGCCCGTCGCGATTGTAAAAAAAGTCCTCTGTACTACGGGCTGGAATTAGAGCCAAAGCGGCGACAGGATCTTCCGTCGGGGCTACACACCAAGCCTTGTAGAGATCGATATAGATGCAAGACGGTTCTGAGCGCCCCTTGCAGAGCCCAACGTCGATGGCAAGTTCGTTTTGACAATACGCGCGATTTTCGGCAGTGCCGTAAGTGATCTTCTTCTTCCGCGCCGCAAATTGTTCATCAGATTCGTCGCTAAATCTCTGTAGTGTCTGCGGCGTTGCAATCCTCGTTGGCTGCGCGTCCGCAGCATCGATGAATCCGAACAACGTAAGACTGAGAAAAAGGATTCTGAAGGCATGACGCTCGGGCGATTGAAAGCACCAATCTACGGTTGCGGTCAGGTTCAAAAGCGTGTCACTTCTACCGAATAAAAATCGTATGTCGCCAGCCACGTCCCATTGTTAGCTACGGTTGTTCTGGCCACTTTGAAGGCCTCCTCGTGATCGGCAGCGTCGATTGTCACCTTAATGTGGGCGTCATCAGGATCGCTGGGCTCCTTGATGAAGCGGACCTCAAATGTGCTCATATCTTCACCTTAGTCATATGCGTCATTGTGGTCCGCCAAAGCCCCCATTCATGTAGCACGGGGGACATTGACATACGGAAAACGGTAGCACAAATCCACAGGAGGGCCCCGCCGCTGGCGCAATGCACGCCAAAGCGGCGGGAGGTACCTGTGGAGTTGTGCGGGTAAGGATTGCTCAAGTTTCCTTTCCGCGCTATCGTCTTACCCTTCCCGAGGAGCGCGCACTGTGAATCCGACAAACACGCCCGCAGACATTCCTGCTCCGCCAAGCCCCAGCTTTCTGAAGCGTTTGGAAACCGCTAGCTTCAATGCGCTAGGCAACCTGCTGGACATTCCGGACAAGCCCAAGTCTCAGAAGCTCGCAAAGCTCACCCCGGAGCAGGAGGACCAGCTGCGCGAGATCGAGCGCGAGGCCATCGCGGGGCACTCCGGGGACTTGACTCAGCTCGAGGCCGCGCTCGGGATGCTTCGCATGGGCCACCACGTTGGCTGGAAGGTGCTCTATATCATCCACAGCAAGAAAACGGTTCGGACCTACGAGGAAATGCTCGGCATCAAGATTCGGGATGTGTTCCCCGAGTCCGGTCCGAGCAGCTATCGGTCGATCGGCTTCAACCTGGCACAGCGGTATTCGAATTTCTGGAAGGTCGCCGGCGGCGATATCAAGATCCCGCGCCGGCAGGACAGCGTCGGCTAGAAAAGAAACTTGACGTTCCCTTTGGAGGCAGCCATGCTAAGGAAATATGGTATTTCCTTTGCATCCTTCCTCTATACCCTGCGCTGCGGGCGCCGGGCCCGGCGCCTGCCCGGCGCAGCCGGGTGGCGCTGGCTCGGCCCCCCGTACGGTAATACGGGGGGAACGGAACACAACCACCGAGACAGAGATACCCGGACCCTTTACGGATTGGGTCAATGTCACCTATTCCCTAGGTGATTCTTCAAACCCTGTCGGGGAATTCGCAGAGCAATTCTTTCCCTTGTTCGGCTCCGTCTTCGGGGACTTGATTGACCGCAAGCGAGGGGCGCAAGGCTACCGTCAATCCTTCGGCTTCCAGAATGGCGGCGTCGTCTATGCGTTCGGGGGTCAGCGCGATACCGCCTACGTCAGCTTTCCGGGCGAGGGCTGCGCGCTCGTCGGGGGCCGGTGGGCGGAGTTCACCGCCCTATTCCGCGACGCTCTCAGGGGCCGTATTACCCGCTGGGATGGGGCCGTAGACGATTTCCATGGGGTCCATAGCGTAGACACCGCTGTGTCCCTCTACCTTACAGGCGCTTTTGACCTTACGAACAAGCGCCCGAAGTGCAATCAGGCCGGGAACTGGGTCGCGCCGGACGGATCGGGCCGGACGTTTTATATCGGCAAGCGCAAGAACGGCAAGATGCTGCGGGTCTACGAGAAGGGCAAGCAGCTAGGTAAGTCGGACTCGCCTTGGGTCCGATGGGAGGTCGAGCTCCATAACGTGGATCGGGTCATTCCGTGGGAGGTCCTACTGAACCCGGCGCCCTTCGTTGCGGGTGCTTATTCCGCCCTAGCGTGGGCGTCTGAAGAAACCGGGACGCGGATCGACACGATCCGGCGCGGCGATACGATCAGCCTCGCGCACCTCGTCAAGCACACCCGCCGCACGCACGGGCGACTAATCAATGTGCTCCTAGAGCGGCATAGCGGCGATGCCGGCGAGGTTGTATCGGCCTTATGGCGTTCGGGAGTCCCCAAGCGTCTAGCCCTCGCGGAGTCGATGGACCTCCGTGGTGAGGTCGAAGAATGACGCCCGACCTCGATGATGTGGATTGGGCAATGGGTGAATTGTTCGAACTGATTCAGGTCGCCAAGGATTGTCAGTCAGTGCCTTGGCGCATCGATTGGGACCTGTACTGGGCATGTATGCGCGTCGTGTACGCACAGGAGCACTCGGAGCAACGCAAGCTAATCCGGATGCTGCTGGAGTCCATCGGGCAACGTCCCTTCTTTCGCTTCTACGCCGATGCATACGCTCGGGCTCGTTGATGCGGCGGCATTTCTCCGAGTGCATCCGGAAGAATTGCGCCGTCGCGCAAAGGCGGGCCGCATACCGGGTGCAAAGGTGGGCCGTGCGTGGGTATTCCTACGTGAGGACCTTGCCGACTACGTGCGCTCGCTTTATTCTCGGCCCCGGCAAGCGTTGCGAGTGACTCCGAGAAAGGAGATTCAAGAATGTCACTCATCAAACGCAGTAGTAGGTGGTGGATTGATTTCACCACACCAAGCGGCGAGCGAATTAGATGCTCTGCTCGCACGGAAGACAAAGCACAAGCGCAGGAACTGCACGACCGGCTGAAGTCCGAGGCTTGGCGAATCGCCCAACTAGGCGAGAAGACCCGCCACACTTGGGACGAGACCGCACTTCGATGGTTGAAGGAAACCGAGCACAAGGCATCACACTTGCAGGACGTTTCGCAGGTTGCTTGGCTCCAGCAGTTTTTCCGGGGGCGGTATCTCTCGGAGTTGACGCGAGACCTTATCGCAGAGGTTGGCGAAAGGAAACGCGGAGAGACCAGCCCGAGCACGGCGAATCGCTATCTCGCCATGGCCCGGGCAATCCTTCGGCGCGCGGCTCTGGATTGGGAGTGGATCGAAAAGGCACCACGGATCAGGCTTTATCCCGAACCAAGGCGGAGAGTGCGGTGGTTGACCCCGATGCAAGCTCAGCGGCTTATTTCCGAGCTGCCCGAGCACCTGGCGGAGATGGTCAGGTTTTCACTTGCAACGGGACTGCGGCAGAAAAACGTTGTCCGGCTGGAATGGTCCCAAGTTGATATCGAGCGGCGTGCGGCATGGATTCATGCGGATCAAGCAAAGGCCCGCAAAGCCATACCAGTATCGCTAAACGATACGGCCTTGGACGTACTCAAGCGGCAGGCGGGGAAGCACCCTCAGGCCGTTTTCACGTTCGAAGGTAAGCCGGTGGGTCAGGTCAATACGAAAGCTTGGCGGAAGGCCCTCATACGGGCAGGAATCGAGGATTTCCGCTGGCACGATCTACGGCACACTTGGGCAAGCTGGCTGACGCAGAACGGCGTGCCGTTGAACGCATTGCAGGAGATGGGAGCGTGGCAAACCGGCGAGATGGTCCGGCGATACGCGCACTTGGCTCCGGAGCAATTCGCCCGGCACGCTCAAGTAGTGGATGGGTTGATGGTTAGCGGCACAAACGCGGCACAAAATTCCGTGTTGAGTTCGCGCAAGGTGCTAACCGATTGATTGTTGGTGCCGGCTAGAGGAGTCGAACCCCCGACCTTCTGATTACAAATCAGTAATGCGAGCGTTTCAGATTGTTCCATAATGCTCCAATAGCTCCGGTGTCCGTGCTTATCCGCCGCTTTTCTCTCTAGGAATGTGTGTCACACTGTTCCAGACCGTTCCACGACGACCCAAGATTAAACGGGGACCGGTTCGGGGACTGGAGTCCAAACTATGGTGCAGCGCAGAGCGTTTACCGACCCGTTTATTCGGGCCTTGAAGGCCAAGCCGAAGCCTTACAAGCTATCTGAGCACGCCGAAAAGGGTGAAGGACGTTTGCTTGTGCGCGTACTTCCGAACGGCACCAAGGAGTTTTTCTACCGATATCGCACGAACGATCAGGATAAGACGCTTGCGCTTGGTCGATACGATCCAGCAGGCAAAAACGGGAAGACGCTCGCAGGCATCAGGACCGCACTCAGGGGTCGGAGAGACGTGCAGCGCGAGACTGGCGACGTAAAGGCACATCTTGCCAGCGAGAAGCGCACCACAGCCCTGGAGGCCCGCAAAGGCAGCCTTACGCAGCTTCTAACCGCCTACACAGACTGGCTGCGAGCTTCCAATAAACCTAGCGCGGGGGATGTCGAGAGCATCTTCCGCGTTCATGTTGTCAAGCCTTTCCCGACGCTCGCTAAGGGGAGAGCCAAGGAAGTTTCCCCCAACGATATTCAGACGATTCTGGCGCGGATGGTGAATGCCGGCATTACTCGCCAAGTAAACAAGGCTCGCGCTAATCTGCATGCGGCATTCAATTACGGCGGCAAGGCGGATAACGATCCGCGAACGACCGCCAAGGATGGCGTCATGTTCGGACTAACTTCCAACCCGGTTTCTCTTGTGCCGGTAATAGCAGAGTACGAGCGGACCGGGGAGCGTGTGCTCGACGAAACTGAACTTCGTCATTACTGGAAGGGCTTAGAGGCTTTGCCCCTGGTTCAGTGTGCGACGCTCAGATTGAATCTTGCCCTCGCCTGCCAACGTCCAACGCAGTTGATCCGGGCGAGATGGGAGCACTTCGACTTCTCAGAGGACACCTTGCTATTACGCGACTCCAAGGGGCGAGGCGCTGCGCGGGATCACTTGCTCCCCCTGACTGTCTTCGTGTTGCAACAATTAGAGCCGCTACGCAAGTTAAATGGCGGCCCCGTAAAGGCAGGAGAAGAAGGCCCGACGCCCTTTTCAAGCGTCGGCAACCTCCCAATGGCAATCAAGACCCTGACCGATGCCGTCCGGGACGTATCGAAGGCCCTGAAAAAGACGCATAAGATTCCAAAGTTTGATCAACGCGCCCTGCGACGCACGGCTGAAACTATGCTGCAAAGAATGCGCGTGGATAAGGAAGTCCGGGCACACCTATTGAGCCATGGCAGGAGCAGGGGCGTACAGGGCAAGCACTATGAGCGCTACGATTTTCTAGCTGAAAAGCGTGCGGCGCTTGAAAAGTGGGCATCGCACATCCAGCGAATAATTTCAGGCAAATCATTGGCAAAGATCGTTCCGGTTAGAGCAACCGCTCTGAGGCAGCATACAAAGGGACGGATCCTTTCGAGAAGAGACGCGAGCTGATGGTGGCGTGGGCAGCGTTCTGTGGCTCAACGATCAAGAAACACCACAACTAGATCCTTGCGGACGGTGCCCCCCCCCAAAAATGCCGCCAGGGAAAGATGGCCGAGGTCGGATTGTTAGATCGTAGAAAAAGCAAGCGTATCGAGCGTG
>JANMDK010000143.1:0-1689 GCA_031376265.1 Pseudomonadota bacterium | reverse complement strand
ATGAGGTTGAACATCTGGAAAATAAAGCCGATGTGGTCGGCGCGAAAGCGGTCGCGCGCCGCGCTGCCGAGCCCGCCGAGGTCCTGCCCGAGGACCCGGACCGTGCCTTCCCGCGGCACAACCACGCCTGCCAGCAGGCTGAGAAGCGTGGACTTTCCGCTGCCGCTCGGTCCGCGCAAGAAAATACGTTCCGCATTCGCCACGCGCAGACTGCCGATGTCGACCACGATCGGCGAAACGGCGGCCCACGAGAAACGCACGTTCGAGAGCTCGACGATGGGTTCTTGCATGAAGAATTTCGGCGGTGCGTGCTGTGCGCTGAGAAAGAAGGACTCGGGACGCAGGACTAAGTTTTACTGCCGCAAAGCGCGCCTTGAACTTCACTGAGTCCTGCGTCCTGCCTCCCGAATTCTAGTTGTCAAGTTACGCTAAGCGTCAATTCGCCCAACTCTTCAATTTCAACCCTGACTTCGTCTCCAGCGTTGAGCCATTTGGTTTCGACGACGCTGCCGAGCATAACGAACTCTCCGGCCTTGAGCGGATTCAAGCCATGTTTCGCTCGAGAGTTCGCAAGCCATGCCAGCGCTTCCAGCGGATGCCCCATCACCAGTGCGCCGGTACCACGCCCGACTTCGACACCGTTGATGTGAATTGCGCCGGACAGCTTGCCCAGGTCGAGCTTGCGCCAGTCGCGCACCGGGTGGCCGAGCACGCATCCGGAGTCGAAGAAGTCGTCGGCAATCAGTGTCGGCACACCAAGCGTATGAAAGTTTTTGTAGCGGTCGTCCACAAGCTCGATCGACGCCATTACCGCGCCAATCGCGCGGCCCGCCGACTCGCGGTCGACCGGCGCTCCCGCCGGCGCCAGGTCGCGCGCGAGTTCCACCGCGATTTCACACTCGATGCCAAGCTTGACGAAACCGGAGCACGGAATACGTCCGGACCGGTGCAGCACGGTTTTCTCGAAAATTACCCCACCGCAGGGATTCGGAATACCCAGGAATTGCTGCATGACCGAGGTTGTACAGCCGATCTTGTGGCCGAGCTGCCTTCCCATCCCTGCCACTGTCAGCAGTCCGTTCAGCACGCGCTGCAAGGCGTAACCCTCCGCCTCGGTCTGCGGCCGTATGACCGCGGGCAGGTCAGTGATCGGCTGCAAGGACAGCCGCTGGTCAAGCAGCAGGGTGGCCGCCTGCAGGGTCGGTGCGCTCAATAGAATCCCCTATACCATTTTTCTCAAGACGTAATTGCACCACAAATCCCTTGCGCGGAGCGAACCCGGCTGCATTATTCTGCTGCCGACAAATTTATCCGGCTCCATCGCGCCTTATGCTGCCGCGCCGCATTTACGTATCCATGCCAAGTCAGCTTGACACTGCGGGGGGCGCTTCAACATAATCGTTGCGCTTCACAACATTGCGCGCCGAAAGAGCGAGCAATCAAAAACTTACAACTCATCGGAGGACGCATCATGAAGGGCCAATCACTCATCCTTCGCCGGCCAGGTCTGCTCAGAGGTTTGCTGTTGACGATTGCCACCACCACGGCTTTGGCCTGGATGGGCGTCGCCAGCGCGCAAAACGCCGCAAAGACCGCCGTCGACGCCGCCAAGAAGATCTGCAGCGGCAAGACCATCACCATCGTCTGGGAAGCCGGACTGCAGTCGCTCGACCCGACCCAGTTTTCCGG
>JANMDK010000127.1:0-1774 GCA_031376265.1 Pseudomonadota bacterium | reverse complement strand
CGAAACCGGCTTCTGCATCATCGAGGTGCCGCTGAACTCCCCCGAACCTTACGCCAGCATCGTGCGGCTCTCCAAGCGCTTCGGCCACCAGGTGCTGGTCGGCGCCGGCACCGTGACCGACTGGGAGCAAGTGCCCAAGGTGGCGGACGCGGGCGGCCGGATCATTGTCATGCCCCATGCCGACGAGCGCATCATCGAAGCCGCCAAGCGGCGCAATCTTTACGTCGTGCCGGGTTTCGCCACGCCTTCCGAGGGTTTCCGCATGGCCAATGCCGGCGCGGATGCGTTGAAGCTGTTTCCGGCCGAAGCCAATCCGCCCAAGGTGCTGAAGGCCCTGCGCGCCGTCCTGCCGAAAGAACTGCCCATCCTGCCGGTGGGCGGCATCACGCCGGAGAACATGAAGGATTACTGGGCCGCCGGCGCCGATGGCTTCGGCCTCGGCTCCGCGCTTTACAAGCCGGGGGATAATGCAGCGCGCGTGGCGCAGACGGCGGCCGATTTCAGGTTTGCACTCCATGCTCTCCCGAAGAGAGCATGAGGCGCAAACCTGACGTGAATGTCGCGGATGTCGTGAATGCCGGAAAATCCGCAACGACACGTGAATGCCGTGAATATCGTGAATGTCGTAACTGCTTAGAGCTCTAAAGATTTACTACGACATTCACGGCATTCACGGCTCTCTGTCGTTCGCCAGCACCCCCGACCCTTCGACATCCTCCTCACTGACGAGATCGACACCGTTGCGCGCGAAGCGCTGGGCGGCGAGGAGCGGCCTGTCGTCCGCTTCGTGATCGATCGACCACTGCGCATGGCGGGCGAGCAGGAGCAGTGCGAAGGCGCGGCCGAGGGTAAGGGCGAAGCGGCGGGCGCCGGCTTCGAGGGCGTCGCCTTTGGCTGCCGAGATCCATTGCTGGGCGTGCAGGAGTGCTGCCTGGGCGGTCTTTGAAGTTTCGAGCAGGCGGGTGTCGCGAATTGCGGACGCGAGGGTTTCGACTTCGACCTGCAACGCGGGTAACGCCTTGCCGGATTGAAGCGCGCGCAGTGCATCCAGCGACAGGACGTTGGTGGTCCCTTCCCAGATCGAGAACACCTGCGCGTCGCGCAGCAGCGATGGAATGCCGGTGTCTTCGACATAGCCGGCGCCGCCGAAGCTCTCGACGATTTCCGACAACAGCATTACTGATTGGCGCCCGGTGGTGAGCTTGGCGATCGGCGTCAGCAGGCGCAGCAGTTCCCTGCCCGCTTCGTCCAGCGCATCGGTCTCGTCGCGGCCGAGCAGTTCGACTGCGTAGAAAGCGAGGTGGAAGCCGGCTTCGAACTCGGCCTGCAAGCCGGCGAGCGTGTCCGCATGCAAAGGCTTGTCCGCGAGCGGCGCGCCAAAGGCGATGCGCTTGCGGGCATAGTCGCGCGCGAGCGCCAGGCCGCGGCGCATGTAGGACACCGCGCTGACGCTGTTCCAGGTGCGGGTGACGTTGAGCATCGGGGCGATGTTGCGCACCCCTTCCGAATCGCCCGCCACCGCCAGGGCCGGCGTGCCGTCGAGCGTCAGCTCGGCGGTCGGCACCTTGCGCGTGCCGAGCTTGTCCTTGAGTCGATGCACCAGGATGTTGTCGAGCTTGCCCTGCGCATCGCGGGTCTCGACATAAAACAGGGCGAGGCCCTTGCCGCCGGCGGGATTGCCTTCGGGGCGGCCGAGCGTGAGTGCCATTTGCGAAGTGGCCGCCGAGGTGAACCACTTGCGCCCGTAGAGGCGCCAGCGTGCTGTGTCCTTGCC
>JANMDK010000205.1:0-5282 GCA_031376265.1 Pseudomonadota bacterium | reverse complement strand
ATGATGCCGCCCGGCCGCCGCAGCGGCGCGCTGCCTGGCTTGTCGTCGTCGCCCAGCCCCTGCATCGCGCCGATCACCGATCCCGCGTAGGCGCCGACTGCAGCACCGGCAATCGCGCCGGCCGGACCGGCCAGCGCGCCGACCAGCCCGCCGGTGAGGGCGGCACCCGCCGCGGTCCCGGCCGAAGACCCGTCGGCGTGCTTCGCGCCCGGATCCTCATCCTCATCCCCGCCCACCGGGTAGGTGTCGTGCTGTCCCGGGGGGTTGTTGTGGAAAATGCAGATGTCGGATGCCTGCACGTAGCCGGCCATCGATGCTGCGGCCGCATCGGCCGCACTTTTGGTCGCAAACCGTCCTGCGATGATCGTTTCCATCCTGAGTCTCCTCGCGACTGCAGCCGACGAGGCTGCGCAAAGAGGATGTTCCGGCACCGCGCGAAGGCAGTCTGTTCGCTAGCGAACCGTATTTTTACGCCGGAAAATTTTCCGTTTTAGGAAAGTAAACTGGCGGAAGAGCCGCGCCACCATTGAATCCGAGGAAACGAAAGATTGACTTTCTTGCGGCCGCCCATCAGCCGGCGATCGTGTCCGTGAACCCGCCCGGCGGGAAAGGGACGATGAGGGCGATGGCTTTCGTGGGCCACTGCGCGCTCGCGGCGCCTGCGATGAGCGAAAGTGCGATCGCTGCAAGGAGTTTTTTCATTATTCGGCCTTGATGTTGGCTTCCTTGACGACCTTGCCCCACTTGGCGTAATCGGCCTTGATCTTGTCCACCGTCTGCGCGGGCGAGAGGATTTCCGCGTCGCAGCCGGTGGCGTTGATCGAGTCGCGAAATTGCTTGTCGTCCTTGGCTTTCTGCAGCACGTCCGAGATCTTGTTCACTACTTCCTGCGGCAGGCCCGCGGGACCGACGAGCCCGTACCAGCCGGTCGAGTCGAATCCCTTGAGTCCAAGCTCGTCCGCCGTCGCCACGTCCGGGAATGCGGCCGAGCGCTTGAGCGAAGTTACCGCGAGCGGCCTGATCTTTCCGCTCTTCACCGCCCCGACGATCGGGCCTAGCGACGAAAACAGCATCGGCACCTGGCCGCCCATGAGGTCCGTCATCGCGGGGCCGCCGCCTTTATAGGGCACGTGCAGCAGCTTCGCCCCGGTGACGCTCTTGAAGTATTCGCCCGAGAGGTGGTGCGGGCCGCCGACGCCCGAAGTGCCGTAGCTCCACTTGTTGGGGTCGGCCTTCGACATTGTGATCACGTCGTTCATCGTCTTGAACGGCGTCGCGGCGTGGACGACGAGCATGCTGCCGCTTCCGCACACGTGGCCCAGGTGCGTGAATGACTTGAGGCTGTCGTACGTCACCTTTTGCACATGCGGCGCAATCGTGAGCGGGCCGTTGTCCGCGTAATAGAGCTGGTACCCGTCCGCAGGCATCTTCGCCGCGTATTCCATTGCCACGCCACCCGCGTTGCCGGGCTTGTATTCGATGATGATCGGCTGGCCGAGGAGCGGCTCGAGGGCGCGTGCCAACGGGCGCAGACCGGCGTCCGCCGATCCGCCCGTGGTGTAGCCGACGAAGATGCGGACCGGCTTGTTGGGGTAGGACTGGGCTTGGAGTGAAGGCGCGTATACGGCGGCGACCGCGAGGATCGCGGCGGTGAGGCGGGTCAGCATTTGTCTTGTCTCCGTTGGCGGCCGCCTATGTTGGGGCCTGCGGGGGATTCTACCGTGCGGCTGTGAACGCGGACTGCCTCAAGTCACGCGGCCGGACTTTCCCCTGTTCGCGTACGGATTGGCTCCCGTCCTGAACTCGATCCGCATCGGCGTCCCCTCGAGCGCGAACTTCGTGCGGAACACGCCCTCCAGGTAGCGCTTGTACGTGTCCGGCACGTGATCGAGCTGGTTGCCGTGGATGATGATGGTCGGCGGATTTTGCCCGCCTTGGTGCGCATACCGGAGCTTTGGCCGACCTGCCCCGCGCCGCGGCGGCTGCTGCTTCTCCACCGCTGCGATCAATGCCCTGGTGAGCTTCGGCGTAGGCAACTTGATCAGGGCAGCGACGTAAGCCTTGTCAACGGCAGTCATGATGTCGCCGAGGCCTTTCTTGTTCCGGGCTGAAACGTAGAGCGTCTTCGCGAAGTCGAGGAAGCCGACTTTCCAACCAAGCTCGAGCTTGATCTTGTCGCGCTGCTCCGAGTTGGCGGCATCCCACTTGTTGACTGCGACCACGACGGCACGGCCGCGCTCGAGGATGTAGCCGGCCACGTGCTGGTCGTGCTCGGTGATGCCGTCCACCGCGTCGATCACGAACACCGCGACGTTCGAGCGGTCGATCGCCTGCAGGGTCTTGATGACCGAGAACTGCTCGATGTTCTCGCCCTGCTTGCCGCGTTTGCGCAGCCCCGCGGTGTCGACGAGGGTATAGCGCTTGCCGTTGCGCTCGAATGGCACGTCGATCGGGTCGATGGTGGTGCCGGGCTTGTCGAACGCGATGACCCGCTCCTCCCCGACGAGCGAATTCACCAGCGTGGATTTTCCGACGTTCGGCCGGCCGACGATCGCAACGCGCGGCCACCGGTCGCGCTCGTCCGGCTCCTCGTCCTCGTCTTCCGGGAACTCTTCGAGCACGGCATTGATGAGCTCCTTGATCCCCTCCCCGTGTGCTGCGGAGATCGCCACCGGGAAACCTAGTCCGAGCTGCTGGAAATCCGCGGACGCGGAATCCGGCTGCAACCCCTCGGCCTTGTTCACCGCGATCCACATGCGGGGCTTGAGCTTGCGCAAATCCTCGGCGATGCGCTTATCGTCCGGCGTGAGGCCGGCGCGCGCATCGGTCAGGAAGATCACCGCGTCGGCTTCCGCAATCACCTGCTTGGTCTGCTTGGCCATCTCGGCAAAGATGCCCTCGGTGGTCTTCGGCTCCAATCCGCCGGTGTCCACCACAAGGTAAGGTCGCGAACCAAGGACGCCGTCACCATAATGGCGGTCGCGCGTAACGCCGGGCACGTCGACGACGATGGCGTCGCGCGTGCGCGTGAGACGATTGAAGAGCGTGCTCTTGCCGACGTTTGGCCGGCCGACGATGACTACGACCGGTTTCATGGGAACCCTACTTTAGAGCGACAGCAAGTAAAGGCCGCCGTTGAGCGTTTGCACCAGCACGCCATTCGGCAGCCGCACCGGCGCGGCGCGGATCTTGCTGCCGTCGGTGGCGGCGCGCGCGATGAAGGCGCCCGAATCCCTGGCGACGAAGTGCACGAAGCCCTGCAGGTCGCCGAACACGACCTCGCTGCCCATCGCGAGCGCAAGCGTGAGCTCACGGTACGCGAGCCGGTCCTGCTTCCAAACGCTGCGCCCGTTGGTCCGGTCCAGCGAGTGCACCGCGCCTTTTTCGTCGGCGACATATGCGTAGCGCGCGTCGACGCTCATGCCGTTGAGCGTGGACATCTCCCGCGCCCAGACCTGGTTGCCGCTGGCCCACTCGTAACAGGCGGCGCGGCCCTGGTAGGAAGCGGCGCACACTTCGCGGCCGGCAAGCGCCGGGTCGCCGCTGAGATCGGAGACGCGCTCGAGCTCGGTCGCGCCCTTGGGCTGCGAGACCGAGACTTCCCAGCGCAGCGCGCCGGTGTCGAGCTGCAGCGCGACCATCTTGCCGCCGGAGAAGCCCGCAAAAATGATGTTCTCGTGGACCGTCATGCCTGCCGGCGAGCGAATGATCAGCGAAGACGCGGCGCGCTGGTACACCCATTTCCGCTTTCCGTCAGCGGCGTCGAAAGCAAAGATGCGGCTGTCCGAGGTACGCGCGAGGACGAGGCCGCCGGCCAGCTTTGGCGCGGCGAGCACTTCGGAGGAAACCCGCGCACGCCAGCGCAGCGTGCCCTTGTCGGCATCCAGCACGATGAGCTCGCCCTTGTCGGTGCCCACCGCGACCAGCGTGCCGTCGGTGCCTACGCCGCCGGACAGCGGCGAGCCTGCATTGACCTTCCAGATCAGCTTGCCGGTGGCGGCTTCGAGACGCGTGACGCTGCCGTCGCGCGCGGCGGTGAAGATGCTGCCGCCAGCCACCGCAGGCGTGAAGATGAAGATCCCGGCGGGGCCGACGTTGGCCTGCCACAGCGTCTTCACCGGCTGCGGGTTGGAGAGCGGCGGCAGCTCGGCGGGCTTCACGCCGGTGGGCGCGGAGCTGAACCAGTCGATCGGGTTGAGGCTCGGCAGGCTCGAGCAGCCCGCCATGAGCGTGGCCGCGGCCAGCGCGGCGGCGAATCCAATGCGAGCTACGAATCTGCGCACGCTCAGCTCCCGAGCGCGTCTAGGCGCATCTGGATGCTTTCGTTCATGCCGCGATTTTTTTCGCCGGCCTTCTCGAGCGCGAACTTGTAGGCCGTACGTGCATCGGCGGGCTGGCCCTTGGCCACGAGGATGTCGCCGCGGAGCGCGGCGAACTGCGCCTCGAAAGCCGCGCCGTGCTTCGCCTGCAGGACCTTGAGCGCCTCATCCGGCGCCTTTTCGTCGAGGAGAACGTTGGCCAGGCGCAGCCGCGCGATGTCGCGGAATTCCTCGGACGAGGTATTGTCGACCACCCATTGGAGCTGGGCCTTCGCCGACTTGAGGTCGTTCTTGTCGAAGTGGAACCTGGCCGAGGTGAGCGCGCCCATCGACGCATACAGGGTGCGAGGAAACTTCTCGAGCAGCTCGCCGCTCGATTCCTTGACGGCCTTGGCATCATTGGCCTGCGTGGCCTTCGAAAGTGTTTCGTAGAGGTTGCTCGCCGCGCCGGCCTGGCTGTCCTGCCAGATGCGCCAGCCGAGGTACCCGGAAAGGGCGATCGCCACGGCGACCAGCGTCCCCACCACGAGGTTGCCGTATTCCGCCCACCACGATTTGAGTTGCGCGAGTTGTTCCTGTTCTTCGAGATCGAGATGTGCCATGGGCTGCCTAGGAAGATTGCTTCAATGCGTTGCCGAAGGCGGCGACGAGGTCGTCGCGCCGGATTTTCTGTTGCGGGGCGTCGCGGCGCAGGTGCTTGAGCGTGAGCTCGCCGGCGCGCACTTCGTCCTCGCCGACAATGAGGGCGATCCGCGCCCCGCTCCCGTCGGCTTTCTTCATCTGCGACTTGAAGCTGCCGCCGCCTGCGTGCTGGATCACTGCGTGACCGGCCGCGCGCAAGGTCTGCGCAGCGAGCAGCGCGCACTCGGCGGCGCCCTCGCCTTGGTGGATTACATAGGCGGCCGGAACCTGTGCCTCGGGTACGCGGCCGGCGTCCTGCCAGAGCGCGATCAGCCGCTCCAT
>JANMDK010000035.1:0-37530 GCA_031376265.1 Pseudomonadota bacterium | reverse complement strand
CCACCACGACCGGGCCGAAGATCTCTTCCTGCGCCACTCGCATCGAATTCCTGGCGCCGTCCAGGATCGTGGGCGAGTAGTACGCGCCGTCCGGCAGGTTCTTGGGCCGGCCGCCGCCGGTGATCAGCTTCGCGCCTTCGCTCTTGCCAAGCGTGACGTACCCGTCGACCGACGTCCATTGCGACTTCGACACCAGCGGCCCGATCTCGGTGGCCTGGTCCATCGGATCGCCGACGACCGCCTTCTCCGCCGCAACCCTGAACGCATCGGTAAAAGCGTCGGCCGCGCTGCGCTCGACGAACACGCGCGTGCGCGCCGAACAGCTCTGCCCCGCATTGCCAAAGCCGGCCTTGACCGCCTGGCTTGCCGCCTTGGCGATGTCCGCATCCGCGAAGATGATGTTCGGGCTCTTGCCGCCAAGCTCGAGCGTGATGCGCTTGATGTCGTCGGCGCCAAGTTTGAGGAGCTTGGCTCCAGTGGCGGTCTCGCCGGTAAACGAGATCTTGTCGATGCCGCGATGCGTTGCAATCTTGTCGCCGAGCGCGGCCCCCGGGCCGGGCAGGATATTGAGCACGCCGGCCGGCACGCCGGCCTCGAGCGCGATCTCGCCGAGCATCAGCGCGGTCAGCGGCGTGTAGCTCGCCGGCTTGAGGATCACGGTGCATCCGGCCGCAAGCGCGGGCGCCACCTTCCATGCCGCCGCGAGGAAAGGAAAATTCCACGGCGTGATCGAAGCCACCACCCCCAAGGGTTCGCGCAGCGTGAAGTCGAGCACGTTGGAGCCCATCGGGATCGTGTCGCCGAAGAACTTGTCCATCGCGCCGGCGTAGTACTCGAACACGTTGGCCGCGCTCTCGACTTCGTTCATCGAATTGGCGATGGTCTTGCCGCCGTTGCGGGTCTCGATCTCGGCGATGCGCGCCGCGTGCTTGCGAATGCCGTCTGCAATCGCACGCAGGAGCTTGCCGCGCGCAAAGGGCTGCATGCCCGACCACTTGCCAGCGTCGAATGCGCGCCGTGCCGCGGCGACCGCGCGGTCGACATCGGCCACGCCGGCCTTGGCCACCTCGGCCAGCGGCGAAAAATCGATCGGGCTCAGGGTCTGGAAAGTCTCGCCCGAGGTCGCGGGCGAAAACTTCCCGTCGATCAGCAGAAGGGTTTGCAACTTCGGGGTTTGCAACTCTTGGGCGCTCGCGGCCATCTCAGGCGAAAATCCTTTCGCAATGTCCCGGCAGCTCGGCGAGGCTCGTGAGGTGGATGTCCACGTCCGGGTCGATCGTCGTCGCCTTCGGGGCGATCCACGCGGTATGCAATCCCAGCGCCTTGGCGCCCTTGACATCGTTCCGCAGGTCATCGCCGACCATCAGCGTCTTGCCCGGCGGGGCCGGCAGCGCGGCAAGCGCGGGTGCATAGCATCCGGCGTGCGGCTTCATCCAGCCGGTCTCGGACGACACGACGATGGCTTCGAAATACTTGCGCAGGCCGAACCTCGCGAGCGACGCCTCGACCACCGGGCCGTGCGGGTAGTTGGAGACGATGCCCAGTCGGTACTTGGCGGCGAGCGCGGCGACCGTCTCGGCCGCATCGTCGAGCAGCCGCGCGCCCTTGACGACTTCGCGCCCGAGCGCGTCGGACATGCGCCGGTAGACCGCCTTGTCGGAGAGCCCCTTGATGCCGGCGAGCGCCATCGCAAGGGCGAACCGGTCGTCGAAACTATGCTCGCGCTGCGTCTCTTTCGATTGCGCGATCTGCGTGCGGCAGGCGGCGTGGTAGTGCTCGATGAATAGGCGAAGCGGCAGCTGCGTGCGCTCTTCGCCCAGGTGCGGGACGATTTCGGATTCGAAGATTTTCTCGACGCAGGCGAGGTGCCGGTCCGGGTCGTGGATCATGCCGGGGATCCACATGAGGGTCTCCCCCCAGTCGAACAGCACCACGGGCCTGTTGCCGGGCGCGCCTTTCGCTCCCGCCATCAGGTCGCAGCCGCCATGGCCTCGTCGACGAGCGCCTTCGCGGCCGCCGCCTGGTCCGGCGCGCCATAGACCGCGCGGCCGACGACACCGTAAACGCTGCATCCGTTGCCGGCCGCGACGAGCTCTCCGAGCTTGCCGCCGAGAGGGCCGATGCCCGGCACCACGAACACCGGCGCGCGCAGCTTGGTTTTCAGGCGCTCGGAATGGTGGCGCAGCTTGTCGGTGGTATTACCCGGGACGACGAAATGGTGCGCGCCGCAGTCGGCGGCCTTGTCGATGATCCGCTCCAGCGCATCGTCGGCGACATAACCGCCGCCGCTGACATTGAAGTCCGGGAAAGGCAGGTCGCCGCCGACCAGCGGCAGGATGCCGACCTTGAGCGTCTCGCTGACGAACCCCTCCACCGCGCGCGGGCCGGCGAGCGGAAAGAGGATCAGGCCGTCGACCTTCGCCTCGGCGCAAAGCGCCGCGTATTTCGCGGCCATGTCGAACACGTCGGGGCCGGCTTTCTGGTGGTCATAGAGCAAAGGGAGGTCGGTGTGCGAGCGGAACTGGCGCACCGTTTCGGCCAGGCCCAGGCGCAGCGCCGTGGTCATGCCGAGCTTGTAGCCGACCACGCCCTCCACCTTCGTGGTTGCGTCGACCGTGCGCTTGCAGGCGTCGACGGTGTCGGCATCGAGCGCGACGATGATGCCGTGCTTGGTGCGGAATCGCACGGCGCGCGCCATCGGTCAGCCCGCCGCCACTTTTGCGGAAGACGCCTGCGTCTTCAGGCGCTGGATGGTACGGATCGCGCTGGGCTTGATGTCTTTCACGTCGAGGCTGATGTCCACCGCCTTGACCGTGTGCGTGAGGTCGCCCACCGAGATCACGTCGACGCCGGTTTCGGCGATCGCCGCCACGGTGTCCTCGTTCACGCCGCCGGAAGCCTCGGTGATCGCGCGCTTGTTAACGAGCTTGAGGCCCTCGCGCATCTCGTCGAGGTCCATGTTGTCGAACATGATGATCTCGACGCCGCAGTCGAGCGCCTCCTGGACCATGGCGAGCGACTCGCACTCGACCTCGATCTTGAAGGTGTGCTGGGCGCGCGAGCGCAGGATCTCGATCGCGTTGCTGATGTTGCCGGCGATCTTGATGTGGTTGTCCTTCACCAGCACGCAGTTCGAGAGGTTGAAGATGTGGTTGTGCGCGCCGCCTACCCGGACCGCGTACTTCTGCACCATGCGCAGCCCCGGCCAGCCCTTGCGGGTATCCGTCAGGCGCACCTTGGTGTGCTTGACGAGGTTCACATACCGGCGCGTCTTGGTGGCGATTCCCGAAAGCTGCTGCACCCAGTCGAGCGCCGCGCGCTCGATCATGAAGAACGCCGAGGCCTTGGCCTTGATCTTCAGGAGCACGGTACCGGGCCCCATTTCGGCGCCTTCCTCGACGCAGTGCTCGATTTCCGCGTCCGGGTCGATGAGCTTGATCGTCTCGTCCGCGAACAGGAGGCCGCAGGCGATGCCGTTGCCCTTGGCATAGATCTGGCCGGTCTGGACCGGATCCTCGTCCCAGACCAGGAACCCTCCGGTGGTGTCGCCGGCGTTGAGTTCCTCCCGCAGGCCGGCTTCGACCAGCGGGCGGATCATGAATCGGTTCAGGCGCATGGCGTTCTCCGGTAAAAAAACTGAAGCGGCAGTTTAAGCCCCCCACGCTCACCGGGCCGCCTCTATTCCAATCAGGAATACGCGGATTACCGCACAAAAACGCAGTCCCCGCAGGCCGCCGCGTGCAACCCGCCGGAAGGGTTGCGGGAGCCTCGCCATTGGGACTACATTACTCTCCCGCGCAGCTCTCGCACCGCTCGCGCGAAAAGAAAAAAAGCAGGCTTAGACAACGCCGTTTCAAAAGATCTGGGACAGCCGTCCTTACGGCAACCATCACTGGGAGACTCACGTGGCGCGAATGACCATCAATGGAAAACGAGTAAATGTCGATGTGGATCCGGCCACCCCGCTCCTCTGGGTGATCCGCGAGCAGGTCGGCCTCACCGGCACCAAATACGGATGCGGCGTTGCACAGTGCGGCGCCTGCACGATCCACATGAACGGCGAGGCGCTGCGCTCCTGCGTAATGCCCGTCAGCGCGGCCGAAGGCAAGAACATCACCACCATCGAGGGCCTCGCCCAGAACGGCGTGCTCACAAAGGTGCAGAAGGCCTGGATTGCCAACGACGTGCCGCAGTGCGGCTACTGCCAGTCCGGGATGATCATGGCCGTCTCGGCGCTACTCAAGGAGAAGCCGAAGCCCACCGACGCCGACATCGATGCGGCGATCACCAACATCTGCCGCTGCGGAACCTTCCAGCAGGTCCGCGAAGCGATCCACGCCGCGGCCAAGGCCTAAGGGGACCACCATGAAAATCCAAACCCCGAAAATTTCCCGCCGCCGCTTCATCGTCAGCACGGCCGCGGTCGGCGGCGGTCTAGCGCTCGGCCTGCGCCTGCCGTTCGGCGGCCCGACGGTCGTGCGTGCAGCGGACGGCTCGCCGGAAATCGGCGCCTGGGTGGTCATCCGCCCGAACGAAACCGTCGTGGTCCGCATCGCCCGCTCCGAGATGGGCCAGGGCTCGTTGACGGGACTTGCGCAGATGGTCGCCGAAGAGCTCGAGTGCGACTGGAACAAGGTCACCACCGAATACCCGACGCCGGCCACCAACGTGGCGCGCAAGCGCATCTGGGGCGATTACGGCACCGGCGGCAGCCGCGGAATCCGCACCTCCGAGCAGTACGTCCGCAAGGGCGGCGCGGCCGCGCGCATGATGCTGGTGCAGGCGGCGGCCAACCAATGGAAGGTGCCGGCTTCGGAATGCAGCGCCGCCAATGGCGTGATCACCCACGGCCCGACGGGTCGCAAGGTCACCTTCGGCAAGGTCGCCGAGGCGGCGGCCAAGCTCGACGTGCCCAAGGAAATCGCGCTCAAGGACCCGAAGGACTGGAAGATCATCGGCAAGCCGCTCAAGCGGCTGGACACCGCCGACAAGGTCACCGGCAAGCAGTTGTACGGTGCCGACGTGAAGATGCCCGGCATGCTCTCCGCCGCGATCAAGGATGCGCCGGTCTTCGGCGCCCGCGTTGTGAGCTTCGACCAGTCGAAGATCGCCGGCATGAAAGGCGTCAAGCGCATCATGGTGGTGAGGAATACCGCCGTGGCCGTCGTCGCCGACACCTGGTGGCAGGCCAAGACCGCGCTCGATGCGCTGCCGATCGTCTGGGAGAAAGGCGAGAACGACAAGGTTTCCAGCGCTTCGATCGCCAAGATGCTCGAGGAAGGGCTCATCGCCGAGCAGGCTTTCGTGCACAACCAGAACGGTGACGCCAAGGCAACGATCGCGGCCGCGCCGAAGAAGATCGAGGCCGTGTACGCCTATCCGTACCAGAACCACGTCTGCATGGAGCCGTTGAACGCGACGGCGCTCTACACGGCGGACCGCTGCCAGGTCTGGGTCGGCACGCAGAACGGCGAGGCGGCGCTTGCCGCAACCGCCGAAGCGGCCGGCCTGCCGGTAGACAAGTGCGACGTGCACAAGATGCTGCTCGGCGGCGGCTTCGGCCGGCGCGGCATGAGCGACTTCGTCACGCAGGCAGTGGTCATCGCCAAGGAGATGCCCGGCGTGCCGGTGAAGCTCCTCTGGTCGCGCGAGGAAGACATGACGCATGGCCGCTACCACCCGGTCATGCAGGCCAAGCTCACCGCCGGCCTGGACAGCAACGGCAACATCTCCGGCATGCACATCCGCCTGTCGGGCCAGTCGATCCTCGCCTCGGCACGGCCCGAGGCGCTCGACAAAGGCAAGGACCCGTTCACGTTCCAGGGGTTCTGGCCGACCGGCGAGCACTCGCTCGAGTACACGATCCCGAACCTGCTGGTCGATCACGCGATGCGCAACACGCACGTGCCGCCGGGCTTCTGGCGCGGCGTGAACATCAACCAGAACGCGATCTTCCTCGAGTGCTTCGTGGACGAGCTGGCGCAGGCCGCTGGGCAGGACGCGCTGGAGTTCCGACGCAAGATGATGGCCAAGCATCCCAAGTCGCTCGCCGTGCTCAATGCGGTCGCGGACAAGGGCGGATGGGGCAAGCCGGTCGCTGCGGGACGCCACCTCGGTCTCGCGCATTTCCGCGCCTTCGGCAGCTACGTCGCCGCCTGCGCGGAAATTTCGGTGACGGACGGCACCAAGGTCAAGATCCACAAGATCACGGCCGCCACCGACACCGGTTACGCGGTGAACCCCGCGCAGATCGATCGCCAGATCTCCGGCTCGTTCGTTTACGGCCTGGCAGCGCTCTTCGACCAGGAATGCACGGTCAAGGACGGCCGCATCGAGCAGACCAATTTCCATGACTACAACTCGATGCGCATCGCCCAGATGCCGAGGGTGGATTCGATCGTGATGCCCTCGGGTGGGTTCTGGGGTGGGGTCGGCGAGCCGACGATCTGCGTGGCCGCGCCGGCGGTGCTCAACGCAATTACCCGGGCGACCGGCAAGCGCTACCGCAGCTTCCCGCTCAAGAACCACGGCGTCACGCTGGTCTAGGAGTGCTGAGGATCCTGGCTGTCGCGGCGTTATATGCCTCCGCCGCGACGGCCCAGGATGCAATACCAGAATCCCTCACGGGCGCAAAAGGCGATGTGGCGCGCGGCCGCGCCATCGTCGCCAACCGGCAGGTGGGCCTGTGCCTGCTTTGCCACAGCGGGCCGATCCCCGAAGAGCGGTTTCAAGGCGACCTCGCGCCGGACCTCAAGGGTGCAGGCAAGCGCTGGACGGAAGCGCAATTGCGGCAACGGATCGTCGACTCGCGCAAGCTGAACCCTTCTACGATCATGCCGTCTTACTATCGGACCGAAGGGCACACGCGGGTCGCGCCAGCCTTCCGCGGCAAGCCCCTGCTAACGGCTGAACAGATTGAGGACGTGGTGGCTTACCTGAAAACGCTCAATGACTAGGAAACGCAACCGGCGAGAGTTTCTCGCTGCGGCTGCCGGCCTCGCCGCCGTGGCGGGGCTGCCCGCAACCGCCCGCGGCCAAGCCACGGCCAACCTGCTGCGCGGTACCGAGAAAGACATGCTCGCCGCAATCGCCCGCTACACCGGCGCGAAGGCCGTCACCAAAGGCCGCGTGAAGCTCGAAGTGCCCCCGCTGGTCGACAACGGCAACACGGTGGCGATCGCAGTCACGGTGGAAAGCCCGATGACCGAGGCCGACCACGTCCGCTCGATCCAGATTTTCAGCGAGCGCAACCCGGAGCCGGTAATCCTCGGCTTCAAGCTCGGCCCGCGGGCCGGGCGCGCCCATGTCGCGACGCGCGTGCGCCTCGCGGATACGCAGACGCTCGTCGCGGTGGCCGAGATGAGCGACGGCACCTACTGGTCCGGCTCGGCGCCGACCGTGGTGACGATCGCCTCGTGCCTGGAGGACCTGTAGGCATGTCGAATGCGCTCATTACCGTCCCCAAGACCGCCAAGCGCGGCGAGATCATCGAGATCCGCACGCTCGTCTCGCACAACATGGAGACCGGCTACCGGCGCACCGAACGCGGCGTGCCGATCCCGCGCGACATCGTGCGCAGCTTCTCCTGCACTTACAACGGCGTGGAAATCTTCAGCGCCGAGCTGTACCCGGCGATCTCGGCCAACCCCTTCCTGTCGTTCTCGACCGTGGCGACCGAGAGCGGCACGCTCGGGTTCCACTGGAAAGGCGACAACGGGTTCGCGGTGTCGAGCTCGGCCCAGATCACCGTCACCTGAGTGCGGCGCCTCCTTGCCGGCGCGGCCCTCGCCGCGTCGCTCATTGCCGCCGCGCAGGAAATCCCGCCAAGCGAGCGCCGTTCGAGTTACGAGCTCATGGGCCGCGAGACGAAGGCCATGCAGGACGACGACACCTCGAATCCCGCTACCTTCTGGGTGCTCGACGGCGAGTCCGCGTGGAAGCGCAAGGCAGGCGCCGCGGGCAAGGCCTGCGTCGACTGCCATGGTGATGCCCAATCGACGATGAAGGGCGTTGCCGCGCGCTATCCCGCGCACGACGCAAAGAGCGGCCGCCTCCTCAACCTCGAGCAGCGAATCAACGCCTGCCGGGTGGACAACCAGCAGGCCAAGCCGCTCGTGTTTGAATCCCGCGAGCTGCTGGCGCTCACGGCGTACATAGCGAAGCAGTCGCGCGGCCTGCCGATCGACATCCGGCCGGACGCGAAGACACAGCCGAACCTCGACGCCGGACGCTCGCTCTACAACCGCAAGATCGGGCAGATCGACCTTTCGTGCGCGCAGTGCCACGACCAGAACGCGGGACGGCATCTCGCGGGTAATCCGATTCCGCAAGCCCACCCGACCGGCTACCCGATCTACCGGCTCGAATGGCAGGGCGTCGGCTCGCTGCAGCGGCGCCTGCGCAACTGCATGAGCGGCCTGCGTGCCGAGGCCTACGACTACGGCTCGCAGGAGCTCGTCGACCTGGAGTACTACCTGATGTGGAGGGCGCGGGGGATGAAGGTGGAGACGCCGGCGGTGCGGCCCTGAAGAGAGGGACCAGTCGCCGCAATGCCATTTTCATGGTATTTTAATGGTATGAAAACCACCATAGACTCCGCAGGAAGAATCGTTATCCCCAAGGCTTTGCGCGATGGACTGGGTTTCACGCCAGGCCAGTCGCTCGATATCCGGGCCGGCGAGGGCCGGCTGGTGATCGAGCCCGCGCCCACGCCAATGCGCCTGAAGAAGCGCGGCAAGGGCGCGGTGGCCGTTCCCGAAACCGAACTGCCCCCCCTCACGGCCGAGCAGGTCCGCGAGACGCTGGAACGCGTGCGGCGTTGAAGGCGGCGGACTCCAGCCTCGTCATCGCCGCGTTCGCCTCATGGCATGAGATGCATGAGCCTGCCCGCAAGCATCTCGACGGCGGCCTGCGGCTGGTCGAACACTGCGCGCTGGAGAGCTATTCCGTGCTTACGCGGCTGCCGTCCCCCCACCGTTCGCCCGGCAACCTGGTACGCGATTTCCTCGCGGCGCGGTTTCCCGATTCGCCCCTGCGACTTGGCGTCGCGGAGTTCCGGAAATTCCTGCTGGGCCTGCCGGAGCGGCGCGTAACCGGCGGCTCGACCTACGACGCCCTGATCGCCGCTACGGCCGCGAGTCACGATGCCGAACTGGTGACCTGCGATCGCCGCGCCGCGCCGGTCTACGAAAGGTATGGAGCGCGCGTAGTCATGCTGTAGCCGGACGGGTGCTTTCTTGAACAATTCAACTCTCTCCTGCATCGATCGTTGCTGCACCACCCGCCGCGGGATGCTCGGCGGCATGCTCGCCCTGGGCGGGGCCAGCCTGCTCGGCGCGCGCAGCACGATGGCGCAATTGCCGGCGCAGCAGGCGCAGGCTCCGCAGCGGCAATTGCAACCGGCTCGCGGCACCCAGCCGCACCGCATCGACGTCCATCATCACTTCAACACCCCGCGCTGGGTCGCGGCGGTCGCGACGCGCGAGCGCCTGAACCCGCGCGCGCGCGACTGGACGGCCGCGCAGTCGATCGACGAAATGGACCGCAACGGCGTGGCGGCCTCGATGCTGTCGATCACCAATCCCGGGCTGTTTTTCGGCGACGGCGAGGCGACCCGCGCCCTCTCGCGCGATTGCAACGAGCATCTCGCCCGCCTGGTCGGCGACCAGCGGGGGCGATTCGGCGGCTTTGCCGCGATGCCGCTGCCGGACGTCGATGCGACGCTGCGCGAGATTGCGTATGCGCTGGACGAGCTGAAATGCGAAGGCATCGGCCTTTTCACCAGTTATGCCGGCAAGTGGCTCGGCGACCCCGCCTTCAACCCGGTGTACGAGGAGCTCGATCGCCGCAAGGCCCTCGTCTTCGTGCACCCGACGGCGCCCGAGTGCTGCGGCAACCTGATCCCCGACGTGCCCGCCTCGCTGATCGAATACGGCACCGACACCTCACGCGCGATCGCGAGCCTGCTGTTCACCGGCACCGCGGCGCGCGACCCGGGCATCCGCTTCATCTTCTCTCACGCGGGCGGCACCGCGCCCTACCTGATCCTGCGCTTCGAGCGCCTCGAGCGGACCATGAAGGAGCGGGAACACCGCCTGCCGCGCGGCATGATGCACGAGCTGCGCAAGTTCCACTACGACACGGCCCTTGCCACGAGCCCGGTCACGCTGGGCGCGCTGCTCAAGCTGGTGCCGGTCTCGCAGGTCCTCTTCGGCACCGATTTCCCCTCCGGCGGCGACATGGCCGACGGCGTCAAGGGCCTGGCCGAGTGCGGGTTCAGCGCGACGGAACTCCGTGCCATCGAGCGGGAAAACGCGCTGCGGCTGGTGCCGCGGCTGGGCGGCTGAGGCAATGAACCCGGCAATGCTCATGGTCCAGGCAATAGCCCAGGACATCGCGATGTTCTTTTGCGCGCTGTTTGCCGGGGGCTCGGTCTACATCAGCCTGGTCGAAGACCCCGCTACGGCAAAAGGCGGCACCGAGATGACCGGCGCATACCTTTTGACGGCCCATCCCCGCCCAGCCATCCTCCAGACCCTGTTTGCCTCGTGCGCCTCGGTCGCAGGCCTGATCACCGGGCTCGCCAGCGGGTCGGCATGGTGGCTCGCCGCCGGCGCGATTCTGGGCTTCGCCGCGCTGCTGCAGATGGTCAAGGTCGTTCCGCTTGCACGCTCGGTGGCCGGCACCGGCCCGGAATCCGACCCGGAGTGGCTCACCCGGCAGTTGCGGGACCTCGCAAGGTTGCACGCTGTGCTCAGCCTCGCAAGCCTCGGCGCGCTGTTCGTGCTCATTACCAGGCGTTGAAACACCGCCGCGACTTCCTGCGAGCCGGCGCAACGATCGCCGCCGCCGCGCTTGCCGGCAGCCTTCCGTTGGCGGCACTGGCGCAATCCGGATGCCGCTACTCGGCAGACCAAGACCCGCCTGGCGCTGGTCGTCAATGAATTGCTCGATGCGCGCAAGCTGAAACAACGCGAAATCGGCGCCTTGCTCGGTGTGCCGCAACCCAAAGTCTCTGCCCTGAAAAACTACCGCCTCGACCAATTCTCGGTCGAACGCCTGATGGAGTTCCTCACCGCATTGAATCAAGACGTGGAGATCATGATCCGGCCGCTCCTTTCGAGCGCCACTCTGAATTCAGCCAATTTACTTTCTAAAGTCCAGTCCTGGAGCGGCTTTCATGGTTATATGTGTATCGGTACCAGTACACTCAATCGGAGAAATTGAGGCAATGAACAGGCGCGACACGGTATTTTCTTGAGCTGACGTTCAACCTGAAGACTGCGAAAGCAATCGGCCTCACCATCCCCCCAGCGGTCCTCGCCCGGGCTGACGAAGTAATTCGGTAGCAGCGGTCAGTGGCGCTGGCGGCGCGCACTTCGCGCGCTTACAATTTCACCATGGCTACCGCTGCTCTGCGTGCAGGCATCACCTCCAAAGTCATTCGGGCATCGGATCGAGAATCCCCGGATTTGCCCTCGGGCGCATCGACGCCCGAATCGAGAATGGCCCTCGTGTGGGAACTGACCCTGCAATGTCTTGCAATGCAGGGAGGCGAACCGATTGAGCCCCGACTTCAAAGATCTGTTGTCCGAATTCAACGCCCACGGCGTTGAGTACCTGGTCGTCGGGGCGTACGCCCTGGCGGCGCACGGCAGGGTCAGGGCTACAGGCGATCTCGAAGCGTTCAGAAAAGGAGTGACACTCGCGTCACTCCACGCGTTCGCCTCGTGACCGGAGCTTTCATGTCAGATGAGTTGGCCGACAGAGTAAACGCACTGCCCGGCTGGGTGAAGGAAATGGGGATCGTGATCCTCACCGCCACGCCCGACGAAGTGACCTGCGAATGGGAGGTGGCCGAAAAGCACCATCAGGGTTACGGCATCGTGCATGGCGGGGTGCATTGCGGTGTGGTGGAGACGCTCGCATCGATCGGCGCCGCGGCGGTTGCGCATCCGCGTGGGCAGAACGTTGTCGGCGTGGAGAACAACACCTCTTTCATCCGCGCAGTGCGCTCGGGAAGATTGCGCGGTCTCGCAAAGCCCGTCACGCGCGGTCGCACGAGCCAGCTGTGGGACGTGTGGATCCGCGATGAGAAGGAGCAGCTCGTGGCGCAGGGCAGGGTGCGCCTGCTTTGCGTGGACAAGGATCGGGCGCTCGGATGAAAAAGCGCGATGCGGTGCGAATGAACCGGCAAGCAGGCGAATTCGATAGGCCCGCCAGGGAACCGTTGCCAAATTTTGCCAAATTGCCTACTATCGATTCATGAGCACGATGAACATCTCCCTGCCCGACTCCCTCAAGGCCTTCGTGGACGAGCAGGTCAGCGAGCGCGGCTACGGAACGAGCAGCGAGTACGTGCGCGAACTGATCCGCAAGGATGCCGATCGCCTGCGCCTGCGCGGCCTGCTGCTTGAAGGCGCCGCCTCCGCCCCGGCAAGACCGGCCGATGCCGCCTATTTTGCATCGCTGAAAAAGCGCATCCGGCGGCACGCACCGGGGTGAAAGCAAAGCCGGTCGTCCCGCGCGCCCTGGCGAACCGGGATGTAGACGAGGCAATTGAGCACTACCTCGGCGAAGCGTCCCCGCAGGCTGCACTGGGGTTCGTCGAAGCGCTGGACGAGGCCTATGCGCACATCGGGCGCCATCCCGCCACCGGCTCTTCCCGCTATGCGCACGAACTGGACCTGCCGGACCTGCGCTTCTGGCCGCTGAAGCGCTATCCTCATATGGTTTTCTACGTCGAGCGCGGCGACCACATCGACGTGTGGCGCGTGCTGCATGGCCAGCGCGACATCCCGGCCTGGCTGTCGGGCAACCTGGGAGGGAAAAGTGAACCGGCGTAAGACCCTGCTCGCCCTCGCCGCCGTCGGCGCCGCGCCGCTCGCCGCGCTTGCCCAGCAGCAAGGCAAGGTCTGGCGCATCGGGATCCTGTCGCAGGGTGCGCGTCCCGCTTCCCCGGGCGGCGACAGCTTCGGCGCTTTCGTGCGCGGGATGCGCGAACTCGGCTACGTCGAAGGCCGGAACCTCGCGATCGAGTGGCGCTATGCGGAAGACAAGCTGGAGAATCTCCCCGCGCTGGCGGCCGAACTTGTGGCCTTGAAACCGGATGTCCTGGTATCAGCCGCAAACGCCGGCCCCCTGGCATTGCAACGCGCCACGAGCACGATCCCGATCGTGATGACCAGTCCGGGAGACTCAGTCGCCATGGGCCTGGTCAAGAGCCTCGCCCGGCCGGGCGGCAACATCACCGGCAACTCGGGCATCGACCTGAGCGGCAAGCGCCTCGAACTGCTGCTTGACATGGCGCCCAACGCTTCGCCGGTCGCGCTCCTCTTGAATCCGGGCAATACGAACAGCCGCGTGATCCTCGACGGATATAACGCCGCGGCGAAGGCTCTGGGGATCAAGATGCTGCCCGTGGAAATGCACACCCCGCAGGAACTCGAGGGCACCTTTGCAGCAATGGCAAGGCAGAAGGCCCGCGCGGTGATTGTGGCCCCCGACCCGCTCTTCAGCGCCAACCGGTCCCGGCTCGCCGAGCTGGCCCTCAAGCACCGGCTGCCCTCCATGACAGGCAGCCAGGCGTACGTGGAGGCCGGCGCGCTGGTCTGCTACGGCCCCAACAACCCGGTCCGGTTCCACCACGCCGCCAGTTACGTGGACAAGATTTTCAAGGGTGCAAAGCCCGGCGACCTGGCTGTCGAGCAGCCGACGACGTTCGAGCTGATCATCAACCTCAAGACCGCGAAAGCGCTCGGCCTCAAGGTGTCGCCGACGTTGCTTGCGCGCGCCGACCGGGTGATCGAATGAACCGGCGCGATTCGATTCTGGCACTCATTGCTCTGGGCACCGCACCCGGCTTGGCAAACGCGCAGTCGACCCCGCATCGACTTGCGTTAATCGCGGAAAGCGCAGCATCGGGCAGCGCCGACACCCTTGCCTTTCTGCGCGAGGGCCTGCGCGAAAACGGCCTCGTGGACGGCAAGGATTACACCCTCGACCCCTACTGGGCCGAAGGAAAGTACGAGCGTTTCCCTGCGCTGGTTGCGGCGGCGCTGGAGCGCAAGCCTTCGATCATCCTGGTGCAGACGATCGCGGCGGTGCGCGCAGCGCAGCAGGCGACGAAGACGATTCCGATCGTGTTCATGGGGACGAATGACCCCGTGGGCAGCGGCCTGATTGCGAGCCTCGCGCGCCCGGGCGGAAACACGACCGGATTGGCGACGATGAACGACGACCGGGCCGTGAAGCTGGTCGAGCTCGTGCATGAGGCCATGCCGAAGGCAAAGCGGCTGGCGGTGCTGATCAATCCGCTCAATCCCTCCAACCGTCCCATCTTCCAGGCCATACGCGCCGCGGCAGCCCGATTGGGCCTGGCCGCCGAGGCGTTCGAAGCCGATTCACCCGAGCGCATCGGCAGCGCTTTCGCGGCGCTCTCCAAAGGACGGCCGGATGCGCTCCTGACCGGATTTGACGCGATGTTCGGCACGCAGCGCGCGCAGATTGTATCGCTCGGCTTCGCACACAAGGTTCCGATTGCCGCAACCACTACCTACTACGCCGAGGCGGGCGCATTGATCTGCTTCGGCGCGCAGGCCGGCGCGATACCTCGCCGGGTCGGCTACTACGTCAAGCAAATCCTCGCCGGCGCAAAGCCTGCCGACCTCCCGGTGGAACAGCCGACGCAATTCGAACTCGTGGTCAACCTCAAGTCGGCCAAGGCGCTGGGCATCACGATCCCGCGCGCCTTCCTGCTGCGCGCCGACCGGGTGATCGAGTGAGCAAGCGGGAATTGATGCCCGCACGTCGCTCGCTCGCCGATTGCGTCCGTCGCCCAACAGCAGGCGCAAGTGCCTTGCCAAGGTTGCGCCTCTTATAGCAATTTGCTATATTGGGGCATGCACGTCATCTCGCGCAAGGCGCTGTCGGAGTTCTGGTTGAAGCACCCGCCGGCCCGCACCCTTCTCGCGGCATGGCATAAGGCAATGGAAGCGGCAGAGTTCACGGACTTCGCGGCGGTACGGCGGTCTTTCCGCTCCGCCGACAAGGTTGGGCAGTACGTCGTGTTCGACGTCAATCGTTTCCGTGTGATCACGGTAATTCACTTCAACCGGGGCAGGCTCTACATCAGGCATGTCTTCACGCACGGCGAGTACGACCGCTGGAGCGACAAGCTGAGGAGAGGCAAATGAAGCGCGACGATTTCGATCCGGCCGCAATCGAAGGCCACTGGACAGCCCTGCAGCAAAGCGTCGGGGGCATTGCGCCCATCCGCTCCGCGCGCCAGTACGCTAAGACCGTGCGCCTGATGAACCGCCTGCTGGACATCGTCGGCGAAGACGAAAAGCACCGGCTCGCCGGCCTGCTCGAAATCGTCGGCAACCTTGTTTCCAGCTATGAAGAAAGCGAAGCGCCGATCCCGGATGCCGAGCCGCGCGAGGTCCTGCGGCTGCTGATGCAGGCTAACGGGCTGACCCAGAAAGACCTGCGCGAAGAACTCGGCGGCCAGCCTGTGGTCAGCGCGATCCTCAACGGCAAGCGCAATATCAATGCGCGCCAGGCCCGGGCGCTCGCAGGCCGCTTCAGAATGTCGGCGGACGCCTTTCTGGGCCGGCCTTGAAGTTTCCCCGCAGGCCTTCGCGGGCTCGGCGTCCGGCCAAAGCAGGCAAGGCCCTATGCACGCATGACGCCGCTCGCCCCCCACTGCGCTTTCAGAACGCGCGGCGACAGCCATTCCCGATGAGGCCAATACCGTGCTGCTGCGCGCCGATCGGGTGATCGAATGACAACCCAGCCAGCGAGACCTCAATGACTCACCTGCCGCATCCCCGTATGTCTCGCCTGCTCGTGCTGCTCTCGCTCACCTTCGCAGGAACCGCCCTCGCCCAACCCTACCCGTCCAAGCCGATCCGGCTCATCGTCCCGTTCGGCGCGGGTGGTATCACCGACCTGGTTGCGCGCATCATCGGCGAGAAACTCTCCGGCCAGCTCGGGCAACCCGTGGTGGTCGAGAACCGGGCGGGCGCCGGAGGCAACATCGCGGCGGCCGCGGTGGCCAAGAGTCCGGCCGATGGCTACACGCTGCTGATGTCCTCGGCCGCGATGCTCTCGGTCAACCCCGCGCTCTACAAGCAGCTGCCCTTCGACCCGAAAGACCTCGCCCCGGTCGCGCTGGTGGCCAACACGCCCCACGTGCTCGTGGTCGGACCCGGGCTGCAGGTGAACACGCTGACGGAACTCGTGGCGCAGTCCAAGGCACGGCCGGAAACCATCACCTTCGGCACCGCCGGCAACGGCAGTTCGCCGCACATTGCGCTCGAGTTGCTGAAGATGCTTACCAATGCGAAGTACGTGCACATCCCGTTCAAGAGCGGGGTCGAAAGCGTCACCGCAGTGGTGGCGGGAAACGTGCACGTCACGATGGAAGCGATCCCGGTGATCGCGCCCCATGTCAAGGCAGGCAAGCTGAGGGCCCTCGCGATTGCGTCCGCGCACCGCGCGGCCGCCATGCCCGAGGTGCGCACCGCCGCCGAAGCCGGCGTGCCCGGCCTCGAGACGGGGTCGGTCTCGGGAATCGTCGCGCCGGCGGCGACGCCCAGGGACATCGTCGCGCGGCTCAACCGCGCGGTGAACACCGCACTCGAGCAGCCAGAGACCCGGGAGCGCCTGGTCAGCCAGGGTTCGGACGCATTCCCCTCCACGCCCGAATCCTTCAACGCCTATGTCGCGCAGGAGACCGAGAAGTGGGGCAAGGTGATTCGCGCGAGCGGCATGCGCATCGAGTAGGGGCGGATCACGGATTTCGCGCCTGCCGGGCAATCGAATGAACCTTCGGCCCGCTTGCGTGGCATCGAAGCTGCGCGAATAATATGACCATGGACATGACCATAGTTGCGTAGGAGCCTGCAGATGAAAACCATGAAAGCCTCCGAATTCAAGGCACCGCGACGATGCCGGTGGAATTGCCCACGATCATCGAACTCGTCGTCAACCTCAAGACGGCGCGCGCGCTCGGCGTGAAAGTTCCGCAATCGGTCCTCGTGCGCGCCGACCGGTTGATCGAATGAACCGGCGAGAAACGGTTCTGGCGTTGATTGCGCTCGGCGCCGCGCCGTTCACCACGCTGGCGCAACAAGAAAAGCTCCCGCGCCGGATCGGATTCTTCATTCTCACCACCGCGGCGCAGAGCGCCGAGTGGCTGGCGGCTTTTCGCGCCGGCATGGCGGACCTGCGCTGGGTCGAAGGGCGCGATTTCGTGATCGATGCGCGTTATGCCGACGGCAAAAGCGGGGCCGGACCCACCCTGGCCGCCGACCTGATGGCAACCCAACCCGACCTGGTGCTGACGGGCGCGGAGCAGGCGGCCGGCATGCTCATGCAAAGGAGCAAGACCATCCCGGTCGTGTTCGCGATCAGCAAGGATCCCGTGACGAGCGGCATCGTCGCGAGCCTGGCCCGGCCCGGCGGCAACGCAACGGGACTGACAGATCTCGCCCACGGCCTCGGGGGAAAGCGGCTGCAACTGCTCAAGGAGGCTTTCCCGCGCGTGGCACACGTGGTCCTGTTGTTCGACCCGACCGATGTCGGCAACACGATTCAGGTGAAGGAGATCGAGAAGGCCGCCGCTCTGCTGCGAATCCGGATCAGTCCGATCGAACTGGGTCAGGCCGCGGAGATCGACCGGGTTTTCAAACGGGGCTCCGCCCTGGGAGCGCAGGCCTACATGCCGGCGAACGGTGCGCTCACCAGCGCCCAGTCCCAGTTGATCGTGGAACGGATCGCGCGCTCCAGGGTCCCCGCAATCCTCAGCACCAGCCAATCCGTGGATGCGGGCGGATTGATGTCGTATTCGCCCTCCACGCCGGACAACTTTCGCCGCGCTGCTTCCTACGTGGACAAGATCCTCAAAGGCGCGAAGCCGGGCGACCTGCCGATCGAGCAACCGACCAAGTTCGAACTGGTCCTGAACCTGAAGACGGCCCAGGCGATGGGGCTCGTTTTCCCGCAATCCTTCATCGTGCGCGCCGACCGGGTGATCGAGTAAGCGCTCAGGTTTTTTTCCTGTTCCTGACCAGGTCGGCCAACCCTTCCAACGGTTTGTGAGTCGCTGTCGCCGCTGGCGACTGCTTCGCTCCGCCGCCGGCCTTCGCATCCGTGACGCGCGCGTGCTCGTTCTCGTGGCAATAGATGCACAGCAGCTCCCAGTTCGATCCGTCGGGCGGGTTGTGGTCGTGGTCGCCGTCCTTGTGGTGCACGGTGAGTTCGCGCAGGCGCGAGGCGGGGAACTCGCGCGCGCAGCGGGTGCAGATCCAGGGCAGCCGCTTGAGGGCCTGCTCCCGGTAGGGCTTGGGGCTGGACACACCGGCAGTTTACTTCCCTCGCGGAGTAGACTGATTGCCGAAATTGCCTAAGGAGACAGGATGAAACGACGTGATGCTATTCGCGCGCTACTCGCCACCATGGTGGCCACGAGCGGGATGCTGCCCGGCGCGGCCTTCGCCCAGCCGCGCGTCCGGCGCGTCGTTTTCCTCGGCGGTCAATCCGAAAAGACACTCGGGGACTGGATGACCGGTTTGCGCGAAGGACTCAAGGAACAGGGATATCAGGAAGGTCGCAATTTCGCGATCGACTACCGGTACGGCGGCCTGACCCGGGAAATCTCCGACCAGATGGCCGCCGATGCGGTTGCCGGCAAGCCCGACATCATCATCACGCAGGCGGGCCTCGCCCACCGGGTCAATGCATTGAGCAAGACGATTCCGATTGTTGCCATCTACAGCGGAGACCTGGTGGACGGGGGCCTGGCGAAGAGCCTGGCCGGCCCCGGCGGAAACGTCACCGGCATCCAGCTCATGGCGCTCGACCTGGTGGGCAAACGCATCGAGATCCTCAAGGAGATGGTGCCTTCCATCAAACGCCTGGCGGTCCTTGCGTCCCCGAATCACCCGGGGGTGCACCAGGAACGGGATGCTTCGATTGCCGCGGCCAAGAAGCTCGGGATCAGCATTGCCTACTATGCCGTGAAGGACCAATCGGAACTCGAAGCCGGACTGGCCGCCGCGGTCGCCGCCGGCACCGACGGGCTGGTGTTGTTTCCTGACGGCGTCACCAATACAGGCAAGGAGCGCGTCGCGGCGTTCGCGCTGCAGCACAAGCTGCCGACCGTTTCCGGCTGGGATATCTATGCCATAGCGGGCGGCCTCGTCACCTACGGCCCGAACATGCGCGCATCCTTTCGCCATCTGGCCACCTACGTCGACCGGGTATTGAAAGGCGGCGATCCGGCAACCATGCCGATCGAGTTGCCGACGATCTTCGAACTCGTCGTCAACCTCAAGACCGCCCGCGCGCTCGGCGTGAAAGTGCCGCAGACGGTGCTGGTTCGCGCGGACCGGGTGATCGAGTGAATTGGGGTCAGAGTCGCTTTTTGTTGCATTGGCATTGCTGCCATTTTCGAGCGAACCCCCGCGCCGTTATTGGCTTCCAGGCCAAAATGCTGCCAACTGGTCTTCGCTGAAGTACATCAAAGGTTGGACTTCAGCTTCGCCATGCCCTTCGACGAAGCACGTGCTTCCTTGAGCAACGACTCCCAGTCCTCAGGCGGGCGGCCGCGGTCGAGCATCTTGCCAAACACCCGGTAGGCATCGTCGCCTGAATCGTAGGCGCGCTTGCTGTCGTCGTCATTGACCCAGGCATAGACGATGATTTTTTGCGCGGCATGGAACCGGAAAAACAACCGGTACCGCTGATAAAATTTTGCGCGGAACCAATGCTTGCGCTCATCGCCCAGAGTCCCGCCTTGCCGGTATTCAGGACGCGTTGGATCTTCAGGAACGACCTCGAGCGCCAGTCTGGCAATTGCGGCCAGACGCTTGGTGCTGTTTTTCTGCTTGTAGTTCCTGGGATCCCTGGCCTTGTGCGCTTCGACCTTCGCTATCAACGCTTCCACTTGATCGAAAAATAACGGGTGGGCAAAAAGGCTCCAGCCATCGACCATCAACGGGGTGTTCGCCAGTCTCATTCGTCGGCGGGATCAAGGGCGGCTTCGAGATTGACGTCGACGCCCTTGACCATGGCGCGCATGCGCTTGGCCAGTCCGGCATCGATCGCGCGTACATGCTTGGGATGGGTGGCAATGTCCCGGGCCAGAAAATCGAGAAATGCCCCGAGCACGGGATCCGCCGTGTCGTCGGCACGCTGCAGGACAACGGAGCCGTTGCTTTGCACCAGATAGCGAATGCGATCCCGCTTGCCGAGCTTGAGTGCGCGGCGCACGCCTTCCGGCACGGTCGTCTGATAGCGGTCGGTGAGCGACGATTCCAGTTCGAATGTGGCGGCCATGATGAACTCCTTGACAGGGGTGGATCAATGGAAGCACGGTAATGCATTTGCATTACCTGGTCAATCCGGGATTTTCCCGATGGACTCGTTCCCCACGTGGCGGCAGGCTGCCTGATGAGCTATGGCCAGAATGTCGAGGACTATCACCGCCGCTCGGCCGCTTTCGTCGACAAGATCCTCAAAGGTGCGAAGCCGGCGGACCTGCCGGTGGAGCAACCCACCACGGTCGAGCTGTTGATCAACATAAAGACCGCCAAGGCTTTCGGCATCGCGATTCCGCAGTCCGTTCTTCTGCGCGCGGATCGGGTGATCGAGTAGTCGCCTTTTACCGTACGGGACACCCGCTTCAGCCCGGCGGTTCCGATTCGAGCCGCCGCCTTATTCGACCTTCGCGCCCGAACTCTTCACCACGGCCGCCCACTTCGGCACTTCGGCCTTGAGGAATGCGGCGAACTCGGCCGATGAGTAACGCACGATCTCGAGCCCGGCCTGGCCGAAACGTTCTCTCACCTCGGGGGCTTCCATTGCCTTGTTGATGTCCGCGTTGAAGCGATCGACGATTGCAATCGGCACGCCAACCGGCAGGAAGAAGCCGATCCAGGTGTAGTCGTCGAAATCCGCGTAGCCGGACTCGCCCACCGTCGGCACCTCCGGCAGCAGCGGCGAACGTTTCGCGCTGGTGACTGCGATCGCGTGCAGCCTGCCGGCCTTGATCTGCGGCACGGCCGGCGGCATCGAGGTCGAGGCCATCGGCGTCTGGTTGCCCACCACCGCGGCGATCGCCGCCGCCGGCTGGTAGGGGACATGCGTGATGCTGATTGCGGCTGCGGTCTTAAGGCGCTCGATCGAAAGGTGGGTGGTGGTGCCGATGCCGGAAGAGGCATAGTTGAGCGGCTGCTTTTTCGCCAGCTCCACCAGCTCCTTCAGGTCACGCGCCGGCGTGGCCGGGTTGACGGTGATGATGTTCGGGGTGCGTCCGCCGAAGGCCAGCGGGATGAAATCCCTGATCGCGTCGTAGCCGGCATTCGGGTAGAGCGAGGGATTCACCGCGAAGGCGACGCTGTGCGCAAGCACCGTATAGCCGTCCGGCGCCGATCGCTTCACCAGTCCGCTCGCGATGTTGCCGCCCGCGCCGGGCTTGTTCTCCACCACGAAGGACGCCCCGCTTGTTTCACCGAGCTTCTGCGCGATTACTCGCGCGACGAGGTCGGTGGTGCTGCCGGGCGCGAAGCCTACGAGAATGCTGACCGGCTTTGCTTTCGGCCAGTCGGATTGCGCCGCCGCGATGCCTGCGACCATGCCGCAGAGGCCGGCGACAAACCAGGCAATGCATCGTGCGTGGAGGTCCTTTCTCATCTCGATCCTCGTAAACTGGGGTCAGAGTCGACTTTCCTTGCCCTGGAATTGCTGCCATTTTTCCGGCAATGCCAAGCTCTGGCGCGGCTTCCAGGACAAATTACTGCCATCTTGTTCCTGCCGGGCAATGCGACGAAACTGCTACTTCGCGCGCCGCCAGGTCACGACCGAATTCCCGCCGGTCGCGAGCGGAATCACATAAGCCAGTTCATCACCGGTCAAGGTAAAGCGCCGCTTCTGTGAGGTCCCGTCGCCGTTGGGGAACGTGCCGCGCTCGGTCCTGAACAGGATCGACTTGCCCGCCGGATCGACCGAATAGGTGCCGAAGTGTGCGTTGCTCCTTCCGAGCACCGCAGCGTTCTCTTCCGCGGTGCCGCGGAAGACTGCGCCGGAGGCAAATTTGGGAAGGTTGGCGCCGATGATCGTGATCGAATAGCGCCCGCCGCCATCCAGCGTCATCCTGCCCTCGGCCCCCGCGCCGTAGGTGTTGATCTTGCCGCCGTCGCTGTCCCTGATGGACGAGACGAACAACCACGTACCGACGACGTCGGCTGCGCCCTGAGCGAAAGCGCCGGTGCAGGACAGGATTGCCGCCGCCGCGAAGGCGCACATTTTTGTTCGCACATCTCCTCCTCGCCGAATGGTGATCAGTACTTCGTTGTTTTCCGAAATTGTATAGGGCATCCTTGCGGGACTTTGCGGTAACTGAAGGGGATTGGGTGAACAGACGCGACGCGGCAATCGCACTTCTTGCTCTGGGCGTCGCGCCGTTTTCGTCTTTCGCCCAACAGCAGGGCAAGGTCTGGCGCGTCGGATACATTTCGGCGCGTCCCGAGAGCGGTCCGAATGAAGCGGTGTTTCGCCTGGGCCTGCGCGAGCTCGGCTACGTGGAAGGGCAGAACGTCGCCATCGAGTGGCGATTCGGAAAAGGCGAAACGGATCGGTATCGGGAGATTGCGGCGGAACTCGTTCGCCTCAAAGTGGACTGCATCGTCGCCGTCGGCGTAGACGCTTCGTTGCAAGCCAAGCTGGCCAGCAACTCGATCTCCATCGTCATGGTGAGCGCCAACGAGGATCCGGTTCGACGCAGCCTGGTCGCGAGCCTCGCGCATCCGGGCGGGAACGTTACCGGGTTTACGGTCATGGGGGCGGCTTTGGCTGGCAAACGGCTGGGGATCCTCAAGGAGGTCTTGCCCAAGGCAACGCACGTGGCCGTGCTCTGGGATCGCAACAGCCTGCCTGCGGCGAGCCATGTAAAGGAGGCCGAGGCCGCTGCGCGCGCAATGGGGATGCAGGTGCAGTCCCTGGATGTGGGGAGTGCCGACGCCCTGGAAAACGTGATCCAGGCCGCGGGCAAAGGCGGCGCCCAGGCTCTTCTGGTCGTAGGAACCGGCCTGATGAACAGCCAACAGCCGCGCGTCGCGAATCTCGCGGCGAAAGCCCGGCTGCCGGCAATCTATACCACCTCGCAATTCGTGGATGCCGGCGGACTCATGAGCTACGCGGCGGACGGCGTCGAGCAATACCGCGGCGCAGCCACTTACGTTGCCAGGATATTGAAGGGGGAGAAACCCGCGAACCTTCCGGTCCAGCAGCCGACGAAGTTCGAGCTGGTCATCAACCTCAAAGCCGCAAAGAAAATCGGGTTGACCATACCGCGCAGCGTGCTCGTGCAGGCGGACCGGGTGATCGAGTGAACCGGCGCGACGCCGTCCCCGGCTGATCCAATCCACGCCTTTGGCCGCCCGCAGACACACCACGGATCGCGCCGCCGCCTGACGCTTTGTCTTTTATAAACGACAATGTTAGGTGACCGACCCCGTCGCCGATGCCGCGATCCAGATTCGTCAGGACCGGCTGGCGCGGGGGCTGTTCGGGGATTGTGAGCCGGTCGGCAAGTTCGAGTTCGTCGTCAATCTCAAGACGGCCAGGGCGCTTGGCTTGACGATCCCTCAGTCTGTTCTTTCGCGCGCCGACCGGGTGATCGAATGAACCGGCGCGACGCGTTTTTCGCCCTGCCTGCCTTTGGAGGGGATAACGAGTGTCGAACTCGATTTATCTCCCGTCAGGCAACCAGCGCTTCGAGCTTGATCGTTTTTGCGCGCACGCGCACTTCCTTCTTCCTGCCGTGACCCGGATGGAGCTGTTCCGTAACGGTAACCAGGCCTGCTTCACCCAGTGCCGCAACGTCGCGCGTGACTGCGCTGCGGTCGCGCTTCAAGGTTTGAGCGATCGATGCGATCGATCCGGGTTTTTTCTTGATGACCCTGAATACCGCCAGCCGAGCGGGCGTCAGGACTGCAAGCATGTCCGCCGGATCTTCGAAACTCAGGACCGCGCGCATCCCGGATGAGCCCGGCGCTCGGAGCGCAGCAGTGCAACCCAAGGCGAGCCGCGCGCGCTCAGCCTTTGAGGCAGATGCCCATGAACTTCTTGCGCTCGTCGCCCTTCTTGCCGGCGGCCTGTTCGCTGCAGGCCTTCATCCGCGCCTGCTGTGCCTTCTGCTTGGCGCTGGGTTCCTTCTTGGCCTTTGCAGCGGGCGGCGGCGTCTTCATGTCGGCGCCCTTGGCCTCGTTCTGCGCCATGGCAATGGGCGATGCGCCCACCAGGAAGCACAATCCCAGAATCAGTTTTTTCATCTGAACCTCCAAAATGTTGTCGATGAGATCAATGTCGCGATGGATTCACGGCGCGCTTTTCGCGTCGCCGGATTCTCCCGTGGCAGGTATTCAACGCGGCTTTTGGCTGCCCGGTTGACGCGGCGGCGCACCGGGGATCTTCAATGCCCTCGCTGTGCCGGTCGTTGACTGGGGTTCGCCTATTGCCGCATTTGCCAAGCTCAAGAGCCCCTGGCGCGACGGCACCACCCACCTCAGGATGTCGCCGCTGGAATTCATGCAGCGCCCGGCCGCGCTCGTGCCGCGTCCACGCCTGCAATAAAGTGGCGCATGGAGCAATGGGTGGCTTGAATTTCCCATACGCTTGTGACACAAGCACGACAAAAAGTGGCACAATAGAGCACCATGCGCGCCCAATTCCTGACCGTCCGTCTTACAGAGAGCGAAGCACGGCTCGTCTCGCGCCTGCACGAGCAGACCGGGCTCTCCAAGTCGGCGCTGGTGAAGCGGGCGCTCGAGACTCTGTCCGAAAAGCACGCCATTTCGGCCGCTGGCGGATTGTACGAACTGGGTGCCGGGCGCTTCGGCCGCCACGGGGACGTCGCGCGCCAATCCGCGCAGATCAAACGCGTGGTGCGTGAGCGCCTGGATGCAAAACGTTCTCGCTGACAGCGGACCGCTGGCGGCTCTGTACAATCGCCGCGATCGCCATCACGCCCGGGCGGTCGAGTATTTCCGTGTGCAAGGAAGCGGTTTGCGCTGCCATACGACGTGGGAAGTCGTGTCCGAGGTGATGTATTTCCTCGATTTCTCGGCTTCCGCCCAAGGCGACTTTCTCGATTGGCTGCATCAAGGTCATCAGCGTGGCCTGATGCATATCGCGGCCCTGGCGCCGGAAGATCTTCCGGGTCTTGCACGCATGATGCGCAAGTACGCCGATCGTCCGATGGATCTGGCCGATGCTTCTCTTGTGTGGCTGGCGAACAAGAACGGCATCACTGACATCATTACCGTAGACCGAGCCGATTTTGGGGTCTACCGGACCGCCAGACGCAAGGCATTTCGCAACGTCTTCGCAAACGCGGCGAAGGAGAGTTCCTGACCTGCCGGAGCGCTGGGGGCCGCCCTTTGTCGGATGCGCGTGTCGACGGTGCTGTCCAATTTGCGTGGCTCCACGAGCTTCATTGGCGTCACGGCGGCACAGCCTCCTGCACGAGCTTTGGCGACGCCAACAGACTCCTATACGCGGCGAAATACTGCCAACGGGGCCGAACAAGCCCTTCCCGGAATAGAATCAGTTCTTCGCACCTCCCAGACCAGCGAGGCCGACATGAGGGCAACCGCAAGACTGCAACCCACCGGAATGAGCGCGGGAATAACAGCGGCCGAATGGCAGGCCCGCTGCGACCTCGCAGCCCTGTACCGGATCGTCGACCATTTCGGCTGGACCGACGTCATCAACACGCACATGTCGGCGCGCATCCCGGATGAGCCCGGCGCCTTCCTGATCAACCACTACGAAGAGATGTTTCACGAGATCACTGCCTCGAGCCTGATCAAGATGGACATGGAAGGCAAGGTCCTCGGCAAGCAGGGCCGCTTCAACGCGGCCGGCTTCACCATCCACAGCGGCGTTTACAAGGCGCGCCCGGACGCCAACTGCGTGATGCACACGCACACGCGCGCCGGGGCGGGTGTGGCGATGCTGCGCAACGGCCTGCGCCCGATCAGCCAGGACGCGCTCAACGTGCTCGACGAGGTGACGTATCACGAGTACGGCACCCCGGCGACGCAGGAGGAGTGCGACGCGCTGGGCGAAAGTTGCAAGGGAGGAAGCTGCGTCGTACTGCTGAACCATGGCCTGCTCACCCATGCACCGACGATCCCCGGCGCGCTGCAGCGCATGTACATGCTGGAGCGCGCCTGCGAGCTCGAGCTGATCGCGCGCACGCTGGGCGAACCCCCGGTGCAGATTGCCGCCTCCGCGATCGAAGGCGTGGCCAGGCACATGAAGGCGGCGCGGGCGAAACCCGAATTCGGCCGGCACGAGTGGAACGCGCTCCTGCGGGTGATCGACAAGAAGGGCGCCGACTATCGGGCCTGACGAACGAGCCGGGGCGGGCGAAGCCGGTCGTGCGCCATTGGCCGTCAGGGGTTCCTGAAAATGCGCGTTGAGCGCTGCGTCTTCGCCGGCCTGCTCGCCCTTTGCGCGGCGGCGGTGAGCGCGCAGGACGCTGACATGGCCGAAGTGCCTGCCGGCGAATTCCTCATGGGCGCGAACGACGGCCCGCCCGATGAGCGCCCCGCGCACCGGGTGGAACTGCGCCGCTTCACGATCGATCGCCTTCCGGTCACCAACGGGGACTACGCCGAGTTTCTAAACGCGTCCGCGCTCGACGCAGAGCGCGGCGGCAGGCGCTATCGCCGTTACGACGATGACGATGCCGATGCCCGCATCCACGGCGTCGAAGGCCGCTGGCGCGCGGACCCGGGGTTCGAGCACCATCCGGTCAACGAGGTGCCCTGGCCCGGCGCGCGCGACTACTGCGCCTGGCGCGGCAAGCGCCTGCCGACCGAAGCCGAGTGGGAAAAAGCCGCGCGCGGCAACGACGGCCGCCGCTATCCGTGGGGCGCAACGGCGCCCGGCGGCGATCGCGCGCGATTCAATGCGTCCTGGAACCAGACTGCTCCGGTGGATGCACATCCCTCCGGCGCCAGCCCCTACGGCGCGCTCGACATGGCCGGCAACGCGTGGGAATGGGTATCGAGCCTGTATCGGCCCTACCCGTACTCGGCGGTCGATGGCCGCGAGGACCCAGACGCCGAAGGTGTGCGCGGCACGCGCGGCGGCGGTCACGACTCGCCGCCGGAGGAACTCACCACGACGCAGCGGGGACGCACCCTTTCGCGCGCTCCGCGCGCCGGCCATCACAACATCGGGTTTCGCTGCGCGCGCTGACGGCGGGAAGGCCTCGCAGCGGTGAACTTCGGGGCGGCATGTACACTCGCAAAAGACCCGAACCCCTCATTGGCCGGCGCGCGAATCCCCGCAATGAATACGACAACCCGATCGATCAAGCCCGAGCGGCTCCTGGAGGTGGTGACCGCGGTGGCCCGGGAGGCGCGCCCGCATGTCACGCCCCACGTGACACTGGACAGTTCGCTGGAAAAGGATCTGGGACTGGACAGCCTCGCGCGCGTCGAACTCGTGCTGCGGCTGGAGAGCGAATTCGGAGCGAGCCTGCCCGAGCAGGCGCTCGCGACCGGCGAAACGCCGCGCGACCTGCTGCGGTTCCTGCGCGCGAGCACTGGCGACGCGCGCGAGGCGGCCGAACACGGAACGCACGACGACCTGAGCCTGGTGCAGGCGAACGGCGTGCGCGCACCCTCCAACACGCAAGCCCGCTCGCTCACCGAAGCCCTCGAATACCACGTGCAGCGCCAGCCCGACCGGCTGACGGTGTTCATGTACGAGGAGCAGAAGGAATACCCGCTCACCTACCGCGCGTTGTGGGACGGCTCCATAAGCTATGCCGCGCAGCTCAAACGCGCCGGTCTCCAGCACGGGCAGATGGTGGCGATCATGCTGCCGACCTGCCGGCAATACCTGTTCTCGTTCTATGGGGTGCTGCTCGCGGGCGGCGTCCCGGTGCCGCTCTATCCCCCGGCGAGGCTCACCACCATCGAAGACCACATGACGCGGCATGTGGCGATCCTGAAAAGCGCCGCGCCCACGATCATGATCACCGTGCGCGAGGCCAAGCCGCTCGCCTACCTGCTGCGCGCGCAGGTCGAATCGTTGCAGCAGGTGCTCGTGCCGGACGATCTCGAAGGCTCGGCGGGGGAGGATTTTGCGCCGATGCACGGCCAGCCCGGCGAGACCGGGTTCCTGCAATACACCTCCGGCAGCACCGGCAACCCGAAGGGCGTGGTGCTCTCGCACGCCAATCTCATGGCCAACGTGCGGGCGATGGGCGCGGCGGTCAACGCGGGGCCGGAAGACGTGTTCGTGAGCTGGCTGCCGCTGTACCACGACCTTGGCCTGATCGGCGCCAATTTCGCCTCGCTGGTGCTCGGGTTCCCGACGGTGCTGATGTCGCCCCTGGCCTTCCTGTCGCGGCCGGCGAGCTGGATGCGCGCCATCCACCGCCATCGCGGCACGATGTCCGGCGGGCCGAATTTCTCGTTCGAGCTGTGTCTAAGGCGCATCTCGGATGAAGACATGGAGGGCATCGACCTTTCCTCCTGGCGCTTCGCGTTCAACGCGGCCGAGCCGGTGAGCCCGGAAACGATCGTCGAATTCGAGAAGCGGTTCGGTAAATTCGGCCTCAGGAAGAACTGCCTCTCGCCCTCCTATGGTTTGGCCGAATCCTCCGTCGGCGTAGCGATCACGGTCCCGGGAAGTCCCTGGCGCGCCGATCGGCTGGACCGCGAGCGCTTCACGCGCACGGGGGAGGCGGTTGAGACCCGCGCGGACGATCCTTCGCCGCTGATCGTGATCGGCTGCGGCACGCCGATCCCCGGGCACGACATCCGCACGGTCGATGGGGCGGGGCTGGAATTGCCCGACCGCCAGGAAGGGCTGCTGCAATTCCGCGGGCCTTCGTCCACTTCCGGGTACTACCGCAATCCGGAAGCGACCAAGACGCTGTTCGACGGTGAATGGGTGAATACCGGCGACCGGGCCTACCTCTCGGAAGGCGTGCTGTTCCTCACCGGGCGCGAGAAGGACATCATCATCCGCGGCGGGCGCAACATCAGCCCGTACGAACTGGAGCAAGCGGTGGGCGACCTTGCCGGCGTGCGCCGCGGCTGTGTCGCGGTCTTCGGCAGCCGCGACGCGGCGGCCGGCACCGAGCGCGTGGTGGTGCTTGCGGAGATGCGCGAGCGCGACCCTTCGCGCCACGACGATCTGAAGCGCATGATCAACGACCTCGCCGTGAGCCTGATCGGTGCGACCGCGGACGATATCGTCCTGGCGCCGCCCGGAACCGTGCCCAAGACCTCCAGCGGGAAGATTCGCCGGGTGGCGGCGCGCGAGTTCTACGAGCGCGGTCCCTCGGCGGTCAAGCCGAACGCGGTCTGGCTGCAGTTCGCGCGCCTCATGCTCTCGGGCGCCGCGCCGCAATTGCGTCGCGGGCTGCGCACGCTCGAGGGCATCGCGTTTGCGCTGCGCGGATACCTCGCGTTCGGCCTGCTGTTTCCGTTCGCGTTCCTTGCCGCGCTCGTGGCTCCGGGGAAGGTCTCCTGGACCGTCGGCAAGCACGTGGCAAAGTGGTTCCTGGTCCTTTCGGGTCTCCCCGTGGCGGTGCGCGGCCTGGAGCACCTCGATCGCTCCACGCCGGTCGTGCTCGCCGTCAACCATACGAGCTACCTCGATGCGCTCGTGCTCCTGTCGCTGCTCGAACACCGAGGCTACGCGTTCGTCGCCAAACGCGAGTTCCAGGACAACCCGCTGATGCGCGGGCTGCTCTCGGGATTCGGCACCCAGTTCATCGAGCGCTTCGACGTGGCGAAGAGCGCGGAGCACGCGAATGCGCTGGTCGAGCTGGCCAGGCGCGGCATTTCGCTCATCGTGTTCCCGGAAGGAACGCTCACCCGCAGCACCGGGCTCATGGATTTCCGGACCGGCGCATTCCAGGCTGCTGCGCAGGCCGGCATCCCCGTGGTGCCGGTGTCGCTGCGCGGCGTGCGTTCGGTGTTGCGCGACGGCACGTGGTATATGCGGCGCGCGGCGATCACCGTGACGATCGGCGCGCCCGTGGCGCCAGAAGGTGAAGACTGGGCGGCGGCGGTGAAGTTGCGCGATGCCGTGCGCGCCGAGATCCTGCGCTCCTGTGGGGAGCCGGACATCGGCCGCGCAAATTCATAGGGAGTAGACTGAGCGCAGACTTGGGTTTCACAGGGCACTCCGCTCGCCCCAATCCGCTGTTTGAACTTTTTTCGTGGTACTCGAAAGAGGTCGGATGGACAGGCGAGACACCGTAGTCGCACTGCTCGTGCTTGGCGTCGCTCCGCGATCTGTTATCGCGCAAGCCGCGGCCCAAACCCTGCCGCGCGTCGCCTTCATCTCGCCGATCAGCGAGGCCGGCAGCGTCACCCGGATTGGCGCATTGAAGGACGGCCTGCGCGACAACGGCCTGATCGAAGGCAAGCACTACGTGATGGACGCCCGGTATGCCGACGGACACGCCGATCGGTTCCCCGCCCTGGTGCAGGAAGTAGTGCAACGCAATGCTGCGGTGATCGTGGTGGTGCAAGTTGCGTCGGTGCGCGCCGCGCAGCAGGCCACAAAAACCATCCCGATCGTCTTTGTCGCCACCCCCGACCCGGTCGGCCTCGGCTTGGTGGCGAGCCTGGCGCGGCCGGGCGGCAATACCACGGGAATGACGGGCCTGGCCGAGGACCTGGCGGCCAAGCATGTCGAGCTGGTGCAACAGACCTTGCCCCGTACAAAGCGTCTCGCGGTACTGATCGGCTCGAGCCAGCAGGCGCACGCGAAAATGTTCGACAAGGTCCGCGCGACGGCTGGCGGGTTTGGTATTGATGCCCGTGCGTTCGACGCACCCACGCCCGCGGCGCTCGATCCGGCGCTCGCGGGAATCGCGGAGTATCGTCCCGACGCGCTCCTCGTCCTTACTTCCGCAATGTTCTATGGCGAGCGTGAGCGCATCTCGGCGTTCGCGCTGAAGCACCGGATTCCCACCATGGCCGGCGAATCCGAATTCGTCGATGCCGGCCTGCTGATGGCGTACGCGACGCAGTACACCGAGTTGTTTCGGCACGCCGCGGCCTATGTGAAGAAGGTCCTCGCCGGGGTACAGCCGGCCGATCTCCCGGTCGAGCAGCCGACCCGGTTCGAGATGGTCATCAACCTGCGGACGGCCAAGGCGCTCGGGATCACCATTCCGCAGTCGGTGCTGATCCGCGCCGACCGGGTGATCGAGTGAACCGGCGCGACACGATGCTGGCGCTCATCGCGCTGGGCGCGCTTGGCCCAAGGCTGGCCGCTTCCCAGGCGCCGGCCAAATCCATCGGCCTCCTCGCCCTGTTTCACAGCCCCCTCCGGGACCAATGGACGCAGTACCTGGGGAAACTGGGCTGGGTTGAAGGCAAGAATGTTCGCATTGAATACGCGATTGCCGAAGGACAGGTAGACCGGCTGGCAGAACTCGCAGCGGGCCTCATCGGCAAGAAAGTCGATGTCATCTATGCCGGCGGCCCGGACGCGGCGATCGAAGCTGCACGGGCCACCAGGACCATCCCCGTGGTTTTTTTTGGGGCCGCCTACCCGGTCGAGCAGGGGCTCGTCGAGACCCTCGCCCGTCCCGGTGGCAACGTGACGGGCGTCGCATGGAACTCGGCGGTCGTGAAGCAGCTGGAGTTCGTCAGGCAGGTCGCTCCGCGCGCCAAGCGAGTCGCGCACTTCCGGCTGCCGACGGCCATGCGCACGGTCGATGGCAAAGTGATCGAAGGGTTCTACCCGCAAATCGAATCCGCTGCGAAGGACATGGGACTCGAAATGAAGTCGTTCCTGGTGACGAAGCCGGAAGACTTCGGGCAGGCCTTCAAGGACATCAAGGCCTGGCAGGCCCAGGCGCTGATCACGTACGCGACCCCGCTGACCCTCTTGGCACGACAGCGGATCGTGGATTTCGCCACCGCCAATCGCATCCCGGATTTTTCCGACTGGCGAGGATTCGCGGAGGCCGGGGGGCTGTTTTCCTACGGCCCGCTGGTATCGGAGATGAATGTGCAGGCGGCAAGGCAGCTCGACCGGGTCCTTCGCGGCGCGAGGCCCGCCGACCTGCCGGTGGAATTGCCGGCGAAGTACGAATTCGTCATCAACCGGAAGACCGCGACGGCCCTGGACATCAGGATCCCGAACGAACTCATGCTTCGCGCCGACCAGGTGATCGAGTGAACCGGCGAGACGCGGTCCTCGCCCTGGCAGCGCTCGGCGCCACCCCGCTTGGTGCGCTCGCGCAACCACCGGGAAAAGTCTGGCGCGTCGGTGTCCTGTCGCCGCTCAGTCGGGCCGATGCCCTCGATCCCCTGTTCATCGGGGCTTTCCCGCAAGGCTTGCGAGACCTCGGCTACGTCGAGGGAAAGAACCTGCTGCTCGAGTGGCGCTTTGCCGACGGGGATGTCGCGCGGTTGCCGGCCCTTGCGGCCGAACTGGCCGCATTGAAAGTGGATGTCCTCGTGGCCATAGCGCACAGTGCTGCGCTCGCTGGGCATGGAGCCACGACGACGATTCCGATCGTCATGACCACGTCAGGCGACCCGGTCGGCAGCGGCCTGGTCAAGAGCCTGGCGCGGCCCGGCGGCAACATTACCGGAGTCTCGAATCTGAGCGTCGACGTCGGCCCCAAGCGGCTCGAAATGCTGCAGGCTTTCGTGCCCAGGCTGTCGCGCGTTGCCATGATGTTCAGCGGCACGGGCCAGACCAATCTCGAAGGCCAGGCGAAGCTGCGCGACTCGGGATCGAAGCTCGGTATCAAGATCTTGCCTGTAGAGGCGAGGACGCCCGGGGAAATCGATGCCGGCTTTGCCCTGATGCGCCAGCAGGGCGCAGGTGCGTTGATCGTGTTTTTGCAGCCGCTGTTCCAGCAACAAAAGGACCAGATCGCCGCCCTGGCCTTGAAACAGAAGTTGCCGTCCATCGCACCCGATCAGATGTATGCCGACGCCGGCTGCCTCATGAGTTATGGAAGCAGCCTCGCCTATACGTTCCGCCGCGTGGCAACTTACGTGGACAAGATCCTCAAAGGCGCGCGACCGGCCGACCTGCCGATGGAGCAGCCGACGAAATTCGACCTGGTCATCAATCGCAAGACGGCCCGGGCGCTGGGTCTCGTTGTTCCCCAGTCGCTGCTGTTGCTGGCGGATCGGGTGATCGAGTGAACCGTCGGGATGCGATCCGACAGGAAACGGAACGCGCCGAGAAGCGCAGCGGGTTTCTTGCCGATGCATACGCCGCGCGCGCGGAGTTCAATCGCAGCGGCATGGGCTATGCATTGGCGGAAGTGAAAGCGCACTACCGCGCGAAGTTACAAGGCAAGAGGACGCTTAAACCGAAGATGCGTTCGTGGCCGAATTGATCCGGATCGCGGTCTTCAGAGGCAGCCGAAAGGGATCACCCACCCGAGTTCACGCAGGCCCGAGCGCAATGGCTCCAAATAGAAGGCAAGGACTACCGGATCGAGTCCCGCTTTGCCGACGGTGACAACGACAAGCTCGCCGGACTTGCGGCAGAACTCGTGGCGCTCAACGTCGATGTGATCGTTTCCTATGCCACTGGTGTCATTGCCGCGCGCAAGGCGACGGCGACGATCCCGATCGTCATGGCGACGCACGCCGACCCGGTAGCCACCGGCCTGGCAACCAGCCTCGCGCGCCCAGGCGGCAATGTCACGGGGTCGACGTTCTTCCACTCGGAACTCATGGCCAAGCGCCTCGAACTGCTGAAGGAGGTCGTGCCGTCTATGACGCGGGCCGGCGTCCTGCTGCATCGGGACAATCCGTCCAATGGTCCGGCGCTCAAGGCGATGGAGATCACCGCACGCGCATTGAAAGTGGAATTGCACCCGATCGAGACACGCGGGCCGGCGGACTACGAGCACGCATTCGCGGCCTGGGCCGGAAAGAAGATCCAGGGCTTCGCGATCAGCGATCACGCACAGTTCAACGCCAACGCCGCGGCGATTGCCGCAATCGCCGCGCAACACCGGCTTCCCCTGAACGGGATGCTGGAGTTGGCGCAAGCCGGAGGACTGATGGCTTACGGGGTGGACTTCCTGGTGCAGTTCCACCGGGCCGCCTACTTCGTCGACAAGATCCTCAAGGGAACAAAACCTGCCGACCTGCCCATCGAGCAGGCGACGAAATTCACTTATGTCCTCAATCTGAAGACCGCCAAGGCCTTCGGCATCACGATCCCGCAATCGGTGCTCGCGCGGGCGGACGAGGTGATCCGGTAACAGCGGACCCGGATGGCCTGGCCGTCGCACATCCCGGTCACTGCCACGCACAGAAGAAAATCGCCCTAGCGCCGCTTCTTTCCGGCCGTTTTAAGCACCTTCTCTATCGTGCCCAGGGGCAGTATCAGCTTGAGCGGATCGTCGAGCAATCGGACCGCACCGAACCGCGCGTACCACCTTGCCGCCTTCGCATCCTTCGCGTCGATGGCAAGTGCGACGCCGCCGATCTGCGCAGCCACCGCCAGAGCCCGCACGCCGGCAGCCAGCAGCAAGTCCCCGCCAAGCCCTTGTCCGTGCATCGACAGGCTGACCGCCAGGCGTCCAAGGCGAAATACCGGAACGTCGTAGCGGGCGAGTTTGCGCGTGAGCTGCGCCGGAACGCGGTCGAACTCCATGGCGCCGGGACTGATCGAATAGTACCCAAGTACCCTGGCCGGCTCGGCAGGCGATGCTGCCACGAAGGTTTTGGCCCCGCCCGACGCGTGATTCTGGCGGGCGTAGCGCTCGAGATATTCGTTGAGTTCAGGCGCGCCGCAATCAAAGCCCTTGCGGTCGTGATGCCGGGAGATCGGCTCTTCGCGCCAAGCGAAAGGATCCGTCACTTTCGCGCAAGGCGGCGGCGGGCGGCGGTAAGCAGGGCGGGCGGCGGCGCGGGCGGATTGTCGAGAAGCTGCAAAATCCTTTTGGAATCGCGTCCGGACAGGACAATGCGCTCGGCGCGGTCCACCACCTTCCGGGCGCTGGGCAGCACGTTGCGCATGATGAAGCTGGTGACGTCCAGCCTCTCGTAGGCGGCTGCCGCCGCCAGCAGGCGTTTCTCCTCCCTGGTCGCGCGCAGTTCGATCCGGTCTTCACGTGTCGCAGTCGTCATCGCCTCACCCTCTCGATAGTGTTGACGCAAGGATATTGCACGGATTATGTCCGTACAAAGCTATTTCGGCAACATCGGGTCTTTCTGATCCAGCAGGCGACTGCCCTCCAGTGCTACCATGGTGATACCTGAGTTTCGGAGTTCGCGATGTCCACTTCGATCAAGCTTCCGGAAGACCTCAGAAAGCGTATCGCGCACGTGGTCGAAGGCACCGATCAGAGCGCGCATGCTTTCATGGTGGAGGCGATCCGGCAGGAAACGGGACGCGCCGAGAGGAGATTCATCGTGAAATCACGCAATGCTCCGAATGCCAGACGGCAAAGCCGTCGCGATTTCCTGCAGGCAGCCGCGGGGATCGCTTTCGCAGCGCTGGCCGGCACCCTGCCGTTCGCGGCGCTTGCGCAGACTGGCGCGAGCAAAATGAAGATCGGCACGCTCGGTTCCGGCCGGGTAGGCAGTGCGATCGGCAGGGCATGGGTCAAGGCCGGCCACGAAGTCATGTTCTCGTCGCTGGACCTCGAAGCCGACAGGAAGCTGGCGGCAAGTATTGGCGCAGGGGCGCGAGCAGGCACGCCGCGCGAGGCGGCCGCATTCGGCGAGGTGCTGCTGGTTTCGGTGCCCTACGCGGCGATGCCCGCCCTCGGCCGGGACCTCGGGGAACTGATCAAGGGCAAGATCCTCATCGACACCTCCAACCCGATCGTCGGCCGCGACGGCGAGATGGCCGTCGCCGCGCGCGAGAAGGGCGCGGGGCTCGCCTCGATGGAATTCCTGCCGGGCACGCGCATCGTCCGCGCTTTCAACGCCATCGGCGCCGCGCGCATGGGCGAAGCCGCAAGCAGCAGCGTGCGCGTAGGCATGCCGATCGCCGGCGACGACCCGGAAGCGATCCGGGTGGCCTCCACCCTCGTCCGGGACGTCGGCTACGAGCCCGTGCTGGTGGGCACGCTCGCATCGATGGGCAGGCACCTTATCCCGGGCACGCCGCTCGCGGGTGAGCGCTCGCCCGACGAAGTCCGCAAGGTCGCGGCCACGCTCAGGTAGTGGCTGCCTCGCCCCCCTTTGCGCTGGCAAGGAAGGAAGCTCTTGCCGCAGTGGACCGCTATGTCGCGGGCCTGAACGCGCGCGACACGAATGCGATCCGCGACGCCTTCAACTTCCCTCACCTGCGGATCGGGGCCAAAGGCAACCTGTCGCGGTACGAGAAGCCGGAAGACTACGATTTCGGCCATTTCTTCCGCGCTGTCACAATCGATGGATGGCACCACACCCGCTGGGACAAGACCGAGGTCGTCTTCGCGACCGAGAGCAAGGTGCATGTCGCGGTGGATTTCACCCGCTACCGCGAGGACGGCTCAGTGATCGGGCACTACTTCTCGCTCTACGTCGTCACCTGCCAGGACGGCCATTGGGGCATCCAGGTCGGCTCTGGCAACGGCACGTAAGCTGCCAGCAGCAGCGTGGGCGCCTTGCTGGGCGAGTTCTGGGCCAGCGGCCTGTCGGCGGCTCAAATCGACGAACTATCCATGCAGGGCGGCCCGCGCACCTTGTTCGACCCGTCGCCGTTTGCCGACCGCGGCTGGATCCATGGCCAGAAGCTGCAGGACTATGTGAATGAGGGCATCGGCGGTCGCAAACTCGAGCAGCTCGGGCGCCGAGTAATCGTCGTGGCCACCGCCCGAAACAACAAGTCGGCGCGCTTCTTCACCTCGGGGAACTCAGGCGTGGCCGTTCGTGCATAGAGTGCGATGCCGGGAATCATTTCGCCGGTCGGCATCGAAGGCACCGAGTACGAGGATGCCGACGAATCGTTGCCCTTGGCCGTGTCGGCGGCGCGCGCCGCAGGCGCGAGGTTCGTGCTGGCCGTGGCCACCGCGCGCGCGCATCTGCGAGCCCTGATCGAAATGTTGCTTGCCGCCGCATGAGTACGCGCGGCGATAATTCCGTCCATCAGTTCAAAACTTGTCAAGCTGCGTGGAAGGCTCAACCGATTTGACCGCATCGAGCGCCGCACCAGCCTCGAACACTTTCATCACCGTCGGGTAAGGCTTCAAGTCGCAATCGAAGCGCTGCGCGTTGAACACCTGCGGGATCAGGCACACGTCCGCCATGGTGAACTGCGAGCCGAGGCAGAACTTGCCGGTGCGCTTCTGCTCGATCAGGAAGGACTCGAGGCTCCTGAATCCCTCCGCCACCCAGTGCGGATACCAGTCGCCGTTCACCTTGGCGTCGTCCAGCCCGTAGGTCTTGAGGTACTTGAGCACCCGGGTGTTGTTCAGCGGGTGCATCTCGCAGCCGATGATCTGCGACACCGCGCGCACGTACCACTTGTCTTCCGCAGTCTTCGGCATCAGCGGCG
>JANMDK010000007.1:0-1775 GCA_031376265.1 Pseudomonadota bacterium | reverse complement strand
CATTCAGAAGCCCGTCCATTGCGATGGGCTTTTCTGTTGCTGGGGGCTGCCCTCAGCGACAATCAAGGTCAAGCTGCTATATATTCTATAGTATCGGTATCCGCATCGTAAACCATCTCATACGGATACCAATAGATGTATTCATCCCCGTAGTCATCGTAGTATGCGAAGCCGATGTATGTCGTGCCCAGGTACTGATACTGAACCTGGGTATAGGAAGCATAGTAAAAGCCCTCAGCCTGGGCCATTTTCTTGCTGCTCTTGTACTTCGTGATGGGCAGGTCGCCCTTCTTGTCGTGCTTGACCTGCATACCGGCAATCTTTCCGTCCTTAACCTCGACAGAAACCGTGTGCGGCCCCTTCTTTTCTAGGATGTGCTTGCCATCCTTTTTGATTTTTTCGCCAAGGAGTTTTTGGCCGCTTTTATGATGGGGCTTTCCTTTGGCTGACGCGATATTGAAGAGCCCAGTCACGCTTGAGAGAACGATGCCGGTTGTGAGAAGGCGCCGAGAGCGGTTCATGAGAAGCTCCTTTGGTTGATTGTGCCCCGCAGGATGCGGAGTGAATGCTGTAACGTATTTTGCAACCCCACTCGGGAAAGACACTGTAGGACAGCATCGCAATACGGCGAAGGCATTTGCCTTCCCGTCTCCCACAGGTAAGGCACCGGCCTCTCTTTCGCGGGACGGATGGGCATGAAAGGAGCCCAAGGTGGCTGACGGAATCGTTTCGAACGTGAAGGTCTTGGCTCGGCGTCTCAAGCGCGACATCGTGGCGCTCTGGTTTGCGGGCAAGGACTCGCGGACTCCCCGGCTGGCCAAGGCCGTGGCGGTCACACAAGACCACGGGGCCCGTGGCGCGCCGCAAATTTGGCGGATTCCGCCCCGTTTCGATTCCGTCCTGCTCTCTGTTCGGCGTCGGTGCGGCGCTACGCGCAGTACGGATGGATGCCGGACTCTGGACAGCTGCCTGCAGGCCTCGGCAGGCTGTCACGCCTCGACCGGGAGCGTCGCCTCGATCGTGGTCCCCTGCCCTGGCGCGGAGCGCAGGACCAAATCGCCACCATACGAGCGCAAGCGAAAACGCATGCCCGCGAGACCGTGACTGCCGTCACGCACCAAGTCCGGGTCGAAGCCACGGCCGTCATCCTGCACGCTCACTCGAGCGTGCTCGCCCACACGCTGAAACAGCACGCGCACTTCCTTCGCCTGCGCATATTTGGCCACGTTGGTCAGCGCCTCCTGGACTATCCGGTAGACCGCCAACGCACGCTCTGGGTCAAGTTCGAGATCGGCAATTTCGGACTGCACGTGAACCTCGGAGCGCTGGGCGAACTCAGCGCACTGGATCTCCAGGGCGCGCTGCAGTCCCAGGTTGTCAAGCGACGAGGGCCGCAGATCCTCGATGATGCGACGCTTGAGCGCGATGCCGGCATCAAGCGTCTGGCCGAGGCTGCGGATGCGTTCTTCCACTTCGACCCCGGCGCCGTCGACCCGCCTTTTCACGCGCGCGACGTCGAGCTTGGCGGCAGTGAGCAGGCCGCCGAGTTCGTCGTGCAACTCGCGCGCGAGGCGCCCGCGCTCTTCCTCGCGCACGCGCACCAAGTGCTGGGCAAGGCGGGACAGTTCGCTTGTGCGTCGGTTTACTTGCACCTCGAGGTTGTCTCGCTCGGCATTCAGAGCTGACAAGTGACGCGCTCGCTCGTCTTCACGCTCGCGATTGAGCCGCACCATCGCGAACACCGCCGCCACGCCCAGTAGCACCAAGGTCGCGAT
>JANMDK010000383.1:0-18560 GCA_031376265.1 Pseudomonadota bacterium | reverse complement strand
CAAGGACGGCCAGACGAGCACGGCGAACCTGGTGATCACGATCACGGGCACGAACGACACGCCGGTGGCGGCAGCGGACGTGAACACGATCGCCGAGGACACGGCGACGGCTGTGACGGGGAGTGTGAAGACGAACGACACTCTGGGCGACGGGACGGCGGCGCAGAACACGATTACTTGGGGAGCCGATACGGCGTCTTATGGCTCCATCACGAAGAATGGGGACGGGACCTACAGCTACACGGTCAACAACGCGGTGCCCGCGGTCCAGCAGCTTGCGCCTGCGGATACCCTCACGGAAACGTTCACCTACACGCTCACCGACAAGGACGGCCAGACGAGCACGGCGAGCCTGGTCATTACGATTACCGGCACGAACGACACGCCGGTAGCCATAGCCGACACCCGCACCCTTGCCGAAGACTCCGCAGCCGCATTGACCGGGAACGTCAAGGCGAACGACACGCTGGGCGACGGCACTGCGGCACACAACACGATCACCTGGGGTGCGCAGGCCGCGGCGTACGGTTCGATCGTCCGGAACGGCGATGGCAGCTACAGCTACAGCCTGGACAACACCAGGGCCGCGGTCCAGCGACTCGCGCCGGGGGACACGCTGACCGAGACGTTCGGCTACACGCTGACCGACCGGGACGGGCAGACCTCGACGGCGAGCCTGGTGATCACGATCACCGGGACGAACGACGCGCCGGTCGCCGTGGCCGACGTCGCGAACGCAACGGAAGCAGGCGGGGTGGCAAACGCCACTCCGGGCTCCGACGCGGTGGGGAACGTGCTGGCCAACGACACGGACGCCGATGCGGGCGACACCAAGACGGTGACGGCGATCGATGGCGGGACCTTGGGTAGCGCGCTGGCCGGCAGGTTCGGCTCGATCACGCTAGGCGCCGATGGCAGCTACTCATACCGCGTGGACGACGCGAATCCGGCGGTCCAGGCACTCGGGGTCGGGCAATCGGCAAGCGATTCGTTCACCTACACGATGCGCGACCAAGCCGGCGCAATGTCCAGTGCGACGCTGACGATCACGATTCGAGGCGCAAACGACGCTCCCGTGGCGAGCGGGGCATATGCCCACACCGTTTCGAGCGCGGCCGAGGCCTCTACGCTTACCGGGAAGCTCGCCGCGACCGATCCCGACACAGGCGATGCGCTAACGTGGAGCGGCACTTCGGCGGGCGCCTACGGCACCCTGACCGTCAATTCGGACGGAACCTACGCGTACTCCGCGAATGCAGCGGCCGTCGATGCGCTGAAAGGCGGCGCCAGCGCGACAGATCGCTTCACCGTCACGGTCACCGATGCCGCCGGCCTGAAGGATGTTCGTGTCGTCGAGATCGCGTTTGCGATTCCCGAGCACGCCGTGCCGACCGTCGTGTCGCTCACTACCGAGGTCGGCACGCCGACCCTCACTGGCCGCGTCACTCTGCTGCACGCCGGCGAAACCCTGACGATCCAGGTCGACGGAAGGACCTATTCGCCGGTCATTGCCGGCGAGACGTGGTCGATCTCGATCCCTGAGGAATTCTCGCTCGCCGACGGCACGTACGAGATCACGGCCATCGTTTCGGATTCGGCAGGCTATCGCGGCACGGGCCTAGGCTCGGTCACAGTCACGCGCGCAACCGTACCCACCATCACCCCACCCGCGCCGCTCCCCGACCCAGTACCAGGCCCTGCGCCGACCCCGTTGCCTCCCGTGGTCGTTGCGCCCCCGCTCGGCGAGCCGCCGGCACCCACCGTCCCATCGCGCCCGGTCGACCCGGTCCTTTCTTCGCAGCCCATAAACATCGCGGCCGGCCTCGGTGGGCGCGCCCCAGCTCCTGCTCCGGCCGCGGGTCCCGCCTCGGGCGGCGACGCCGCCGCAGCCGCGGCAAATGCCATCAACAACCTTCCTGCGCCTGCCGCGGGCCCGACGCCGTCGACGCCGACCCCCGCACCCGTGGATCAGGGCTTCCAGGTTGCGCGGATCACGACTGCGGACAACCCCGCGCGGGCCGCAGAACTCGCATCGATGACGAATGGCCGCTTGTTCGTGCTCGAAGGGGTGCTCGACATCCAGGCCGACAGCAAGTTCGTGTTGCCCGCCGAGGCGTTTGCGCATACCGACACTGGCGCGGTAATCCGGCTGGAGGCACGGCAGTCGAATGGCGACCCGCTGCCCGAGTGGCTGCGGTTCAACAATGCCAACGGCGCGTTCACCGGCACGCCGCCCGACGGCAAGCCGACGCCGGTCGAAGTCCAGGTCGTCGCGCGCGACAACCAGGCGCGCGAAGCCTCGGTCATTTTCAAGCTCGAGATGGGCGTCACGGCGCCCGCCGGGGCCACGACGGCCGCGAGCGGGGCCATCCTCGATTCGGTCGAGCGCGGTTTCCCGGTTGCGCGCGTCGGAAGCGATTCGTCGGCCGACGCGCAGGGGCGCGCCGGCGAGGCAAGGGCCTCCGGCGGCGACAGGCTGTTCGTGCTCGAAGGTGTCAAGAACGCGGTCGGCGACCAGAAATTCCAGCTGCCGCAGGAAGCCTTCGCGCACACGGACACCAAGGCGGTCGTCAAGCTCGAGGCCCGCCAGGCCAATGGCGAGCCGCTGCCGGCCTGGATCGAATTCGACCCGGCCAGCGGCCTGTTCCGCGGCACGCCGCCGGACGGCAGGCCCGTAAGCCTCGAACTCGTGGTGATTGCGCGCGATAACGCGGCGCGCGAGGCAAGCGTGGTGTTCACGCTCGAGATGGGCGTTGCGGGGGCCGATGCGCCGGCGTCGGCGCCGGCTCGCGGCACCACTGGCACAGGAACGACAGGCTCCGGCGCTGCGCGACCCGAGGCGGGGCTGCCCGCGGACTCGACGGTTCCCGCGCCTTCAGGCGCGAGCCTTGGCAGCCCCGATGCGCTCAAGGTGGCGCAGGGCACATCGGGAGCGCTTGGCACGAACACCGCGAGCGACCGTGGATTCCAGGTGGCGCGCGTGTCTGCCGAGTCGCTGGTGAGAACCGTTGGTGCCGACGGCCAGGTGACTTCCGAACAGCGCCTGTTCGTCTACCAAGGCGTGCTTACGGCAAGGGGCGAGTCGCAATACCAGGTGCCGTCTACAGCGTTCGGCCACACCAACGCGTCCGCAATCGTCAGGCTCGAAGCGCATACGGCCGATGGCGGCGCGCTTCCCTCGTGGCTGCGGTTCGACTCGGTGCTCGGGATCTTCCGCGGTACGCCGCCGAACGGCCAGCGCACGATGCTAGAGATCGTGCTCACCGCGCGGGACGAGGAAGGCCGCGAAGCCAACCTCACCTTCACGCTCGAGCTCGGCGTCAAGGCCGATGGCGAGCCGGCCCAGGCCGACACGCCTGCCGTGCCGGTCGAGCCGCGTGCAATGGCCGACGTGGAGGATTCGGAGCAGGATGAGGCCCTCGAAGTCGCGCAGGTCGATGGCGAGGCCCCGGTGCAAAAGGGCAAGGCCGAGAAAGGCAAGCCCGTGCGCGCCGGCGCGGTCCCGTTCGGAGAACAGATCCGAGCCGCTAAAGTGACGCGCGACCCGCTGCTCGCGAAAATCCTCGGCGGCGACAAGCCCGCTCCTCAGAAACCCACGGGGCGCACGATCCTCTAGCGCCGGGTGAATCGGCTATCTAACACACTAAATTACAAGCTAAACTAGCCTGCAGGATAAACTGATAACCATTCCGGGCAGTTTGGTGCAGTCCAAAATTCCAATTAGAAAAATCCATTGCGGCGCCCCGCTTGCGCTCGGCGCCCTTTTCCTGCTTGCCGGCTGCTCGGTGATTCCCGTGCCGCTCGATGCTGCGCAGCGCGAGGCCGTCGCGGTCGAAGCCGAAGAAAAGCTCTTCGTCGGTCAGGATCCGCTCGCCCGGCCGGTGACGCTTTATGAGGCCACCGCCCGCGCGCTCAAGTACCAGATGGAATACCGCGTCCGCATGATGGAGCAGGCGGTCGCGCTCGGGCAGCTCGACGTCGGCAAGTTCGACATGCTTCCCAAGCTCACGGCGACGGCGGGGTATGCGTCGCGCAACAACGATTCGTTCGGTTTCGGCTTTTCCCCCAACGGCGCGGTGGCCACCAATCCCTCGGCTTCGCAGGAGCGCACTCGCGATACGTCGGGCGTTTCGTTCACCTGGAGCGTGCTCGATTTCGGGCTGGGGTATTACCGCGCCAAGCAGCTCGCCGACCAGAGCCTCATCGCGGAAGAGCGCCGCCGCAAGGCGATGCAGAACCTCGTGCAGGACGTGCGCCTCGCCTGGTGGAAGAGCGAGGCTGCGCAGCGCCTGCTGCCGCAGATCGACGAGCTCCTCGAGGAAGTCGACCTCGCCATCGAGAAGTCGCGGGTGATCGAAAGCCGCAAGCTGCTGCCGCCGATGCAGACCGCCACGCTGCGCCGCGGCCTGCTCGATCTCGAGCAGCAGATCAGCCTGCGCCGCCAGGACCTCGCCCAGTCGCGCGTCGAGCTGGCCGCGCTGCTCAACGTCCCGCCGGGCACGCAGGTGGCGGTCGAGCCGCCGGCGCGCTACCCAGCCGCGACCCTGGAGCTCAAGACGCGCATGGAAACGCTCGAGGCCGTCGCGCTGCGCAACCGCCCGGAGCTCGGCGAGGAAACCTACAAGACGCGCGTCAACGAAAACGAGACGCGCAAGGCGGTGCTCGGGCTGCTGCCCAACCTCAACATCGACGCCGCGTCGAATTACGACAGCAACCGCTTCCTGGTCAACAACACCTGGCTGTCGCTCGGCATCAACGTCGCCTTCAATCTCGTCAAGGCTTTTTCCCTGCCGGCGGTGAAGCGCTCGGGCGAGGCGCAGAAGCGGCTCGACGAGGCGCGGCGCCTCGCGATGGCGATGGCGGTGATGACGCAGACACGCATCGCGGGCGTCCGCTACATGCTGCTCGCGCACGAGTTCGGCGTGTGGGACCAGGCCACCACGGACGACGAGCAGATCGTCGGCTACCTCGCCTCGAGCGCCGAGGTCGGCGTGGATACCGAGTTCGAGCTGATCCGCGCCAAGGCCCGCTTTCTCGTGAGCAAGATCAATCGCGACATCACCTACGCCAACCTCGAGGCGACGCTGGGCCGGGTCTACAACTCGGTCGGGCTCGATGCGCTGCCGTCGGAGGTCAACAGTCACGAAACCACCGCGCTCGCCGAACAGCTGCAGGCGCGCCTCGTTGCATGGGAGGAAGAGAATTTCGCGCCGCGCCCGGGCCCGCTCGACCTCCCGGTGGCGATCGGCGAGATCGAAGGCGTGCCGGCCGAGACGCTCAAGGAATTCCGCGCATCGATCGCGCGCATCCTCGAACTGTCGAAGGTGACCATGGCCGAAGGCGACGAGGCGAAGCTCAAGGTCAATACCTCCATCATTCTCGAGGCGCGGCGCGACGGCGGGAGGCCTGCGCGGGTGCGCGTTGCGCTCCTCGACGTGGCCACCGGCGAATCCAGGTTCACCTCCGAATTCAAGACCACGCTGAGCGAGCCGGTCGACGCGCAGCAGTGGCGCACGCTGGGCGAAGGCGCCGCGTACCGCATCGTCGGCCCGATCGCGCGCCTGCGCACCGGCCGCATGGTCACGCAGAAGAAGCTCTCGGTGCCGTGGGGCGATCCGGAGCTCAAGCTTTCACGCACCGCGGGCGGCACTGGTGCAGAATCGCCGCCGTCACCCGAAACGGGCGCCGGATCCCTGGCGCTGCGCGTTTCGCGCGAGCTTGGCTTGCCCGTCGTCGAGCGCGTCTCAAGGATCGAAATCGAAGAGGCCCGCCGTGCGCAATAGCGCGATCACCCTTGTGCTTGCCCTCGCGGCGGCGTACATGCCGTATTCAACGGCGCAAACTCCGTCCGGCACGGCAGTCAAGCCTTCCATTCCGCGGCCCGCCGCGCCGCCCCCGCCGGTCATCACGCCCGCGCCCGTGAACCCGCCGCCTGCCGGGCCGCAGGGACGAGCCGGCGTCGGCGCGCTGCTCGACCAGTTCACCGCCATCGACGACCGCGACATCTCGGTGCTGGTGACTTCGGGCGACGAGACGACGCTCTCGAGCCAGATGGCCGGCAAGATCAAGAAGATCAACTACGGCCTCGGCGACAACGTCGCGGCCAAGGCGGTGGTGCTGGAGTTCGACTGCGAGGAGCAGGACGCGCAGCTCGAAGCCGCCGCGGCCGAATACCGCGGCGCGCGCGAGACGCACCTCACCAAGCTTCGCCTGCAGGCGCTCGGCGCGGCGGGCGAGCTGGAAGTCACCGTTGCCGCCTCGGCGGCCGACAAGGCCCGCAGCCAGATCAACCTGCGCGAGTCGCAGCTCGCCTACTGCAAGATCGTCGCCCCGTTCACCGGGCGGGTCGTCAAGCTGCGGGCGAAGCTGGCCGAAAGCGTCGCGCTCGGCCAGCCGCTGGTCGACGTGGTCAACCCCGGGTCGCTCAAGGCGCAGCTCTATGTGCCGGCCGCCTGGCTCAACTGGCTCAAGCCCGGCACGCCTTTCACCGTCAAGACAGCGCAGGACGGACGCACCTACCGCGCCCGGGTCTCCAAGCTGAACGCGCGCGTCGAAGGCGTCAGCCAGTCGCTCGAGCTCGAGGCGCGATTCGAAGGCTCCACCCAGGGACTGCTGCCGGGCATGGTCGGCACAGCCGTGTTTCCTGACCGCCTCAAACAGTGACAGAGCCCCAGCCAGCGCAGAAAAGCACCAACATTGCCGCCGAACTGCTGGAGTTCCAGCGCAAGCTGCAGGCGTGCAAGTCGATCCGCGAGCTCGCCTTCGTCGCGGCGAACGAAGGCTTCGGCGTGCTGCGCTTCGACCAGGCCGTGCTCTGGCAGTACGACCTCCGCTCGCAGGTCGTAGTCGAGGCCGTGTCGGGCCTTGCCGAAGTCGCCAACGAGGCGCCTTACGTGCAATGGCTGATGCGCGCCGCCGCGCATTTCATCGAGGCGCCGGGCCAGCCGATCGTTATCTCGCCGTTGTCCGGCCTCCCCGAAACGCTGGCGGAAGACGGCGCCGAATGGGTGCCGGACCAGATCCTGCATTGCGCGCTGCAGTCGCCCGAGGGCCACGTGCTCGGGGGTCTCTTCTTCGCGCGCGACGAGCCGTTCAGCGAAGTGGAGCGGGCCGTGGCGCAGTGGATGGGCGCGGCCACCGGCTTCTCGCTCTGGGCCTGGCGGCGCGACTACCGGCCGGTGCGCCGCTGGCTGCGCCGCACCTCCACCAAGCGCCTGATCCTCGGCGCCGCGCTTGCCGCAGCGCTGCTCTCTTTCGTGCCGGTGCGCCTGTCGGCGCTCGCGCAGGCCGAGATCTCGCCGGTGCGCCCCTACCCGATCACCGCGCCGGTCGAAGGTGTCGTCGACGCCGTCAAGGTGCAGCCCAACCAGATCGTCGGCGCCGACGAGCCGCTGGTGGTGCTCAACGACACGACGACGCGCAACAAGCTCGCGGTGGCGGTCAAGGCGCTCGACATCGCCAAGGCCGACCTGCAGCGCGCGATCAACAAGTCGTTCAGCGACGATGCGAGCAAGGGCGAGCTCAACGTGCTCGACGCGCGCGTGCGCGAAAAGGTGGCCGAGGTCGCCTTCCTCTCCGAGATGCTCGACCGCTACACGATCTCCGCGCCGCAGGGCGGCCTCGCGATCTTCTCGGACGCCGAAGAGTGGCGCGGGCGCCCGGTGCAGCCCGGCGAGCGCATCATGGTGATCGCCGACCCCTCGATGGTCGAGGTCACCGTCTACGTGCCGCCCGAGGACGCGATCCAGCTAGAGCTCGGTGCCGAAGTGCAGGTGTTCCTCAACGCCGACCCGCTCTTCCCGCTCAAGGCGAAGATCGTGCAGACGAGCTACGAAACGATAACGATGCCGGACAACAGCCTCGCCTACGTCGTCAAGGCGCAGCTCGCGCGCGGCTCGCTGCCGCGCATCGGCCAGCGCGGCACGGCCAAGGTGTATGCCGAGGAAGTGTCGCTCGGCTACTACCTCATGAGAAAGCCCATCCTCTTCATGCGCAAGAGCCTGGGCATCTAGGCCGGGGTTTCCTTGCGCTGCGTCCAGTCGGCGCGCCACACGCCCCAGGCCGTGAAGCTGCCATAGACGAGCATCGCCGCGGCAATCACATAGAACACGCTCGAGATGCCGGCGCCCGCGCGGATCATCGCAAAGCCGCCGATGCTCGCAATCGCCAGCCGCATCGCGCCCGCCAGCAGCGGCATGCCCATGCGCCCGGCGCCCTGCGAGGCGAAGTAAAGCGCCACGCCGACCGAGAGGAACGGGTAGCAGGGCGCGACTCGGCGCAGGTACTGGCTGCACGCCTCGAGCACCGCCGGGTCGCTGCTGAAAAGGCCGGCCCACGCGAGCGGGAAGAGCGCGACGATGGCGCCGATCGCAAGCCCGATGCAGGCCGCGATCGCCGCGCCGGTCCAGGCGATGCGCTTGGCGCGCGCAATCTGGCCCGCCCCGATATTGGTGCCGATGTGCGCCACCAGCGCCTGCCCGATCGCGAACACCAGCGGCACCTGCATGAGCTCGAGCCGCACGCCGACGCCGTATCCCGCGAGCGCCGCGGTGCCGTAGGTGCCCACGAGGCCGGTCAGCAGCACCGCGGTCAGCACCGTGAGCATCGAGTTCAGCGACGAAATCGCGCCGACTCGGAGAATCTCCCGGAACCTGCGCGCGTCGAGCTGCAAGTCCTCGCGCGTCGGCCGCAGCCGGCTGCCCGGCCGCACGAGATAGGCGAGCATGAGCACCGAGGCAAGGCCGAAGTTGGCGAGGTAGGCCACGCCCGCGCCGGCGATGCCGAGCGCCGGGAGCGGCCCGCCGCCCAGCACCAGCATGCCCGAGAGCGGCACGTGCACCAGCGTGGCGCCGCCAAGCACCATCGCCGGTACCAGCATGTTGCCAGAGCCGCGCAGGATGCTCGCCAGCGTGTTGGCCAGCCACACCAGCACCGCTCCGGAGAAGATGAGGTTCGAATAGGCAAGCGCCTCGTCCAGCACCGTGTCGCGGCCGCCGAGCAGGCGGTAGACCGGCGCGCCCGCCGCGAGGATCAATACGGTGAAGACAAGCCCGAGCGCCGCGCCGATGATCACCGCGTGGACCGTAAGCGAGCGCGCCGCCTTCTCGTCGCCGGCGCCGAGCGCGCGCGCAATGGCCGAAGCCACGCCACCGCCCATCGCGCCGGCGGACATCATCTGCAGAAGCATTAACATCGGGAAGACGAGCGAGAGCCCCGCCAGCGGCGCGGTGCCCAGCCGCCCGACGAAGAACGCATCGGTGATGCTGACCATCGACTGGAACGCGACCAGCACGATGCCGGGCGCGGCAAGGCGCACCACCATCGGCGCGATCGGCGCGCTGAGCAGGCTTTCGACGCGCGCGTTGCGCGTAGTTTCGGGCTTCCTGGCGGGCGGTGCGGTCACGCCGCCAGACTAGCAGCCTGCGTGCTGCCCCGGTCGTGCGTTTCGCCGCGCGTGCCCCTCATCGAGGCCGGGCCGTGGCATAAATGTCAAAGATTCATTTATGTAGAGTCAATGCCATAGCGGTTCGCATGCCAATTCAAATACTAAAATATATATAACTCCCGCAAGGCGTTTAGAACAGGTTCCCCTGTCCGCCGGCTGACGGCGGCCGGAAAAGCGTGGTGTCCAGGTCCGGCGGCTCCCGCCCGCCTTCGTCGCGGCCGTCGATGCCGTGGCGCTTGCAGGCAATGGCGAAGCGCTGGCTGAGCAGGTCGGCGAAAAGGCCGGTGCCGGTCATGCGCTCGCCGAAACGCGGGTCGTTGTCGCGGCCGCCGCGCAGCTGGTTCACCACGCTCATGACGTGCTCCGCGCGCAGCGGGTAGTTGACCGCGAGCCATTCGCGGAAGAGGTCCTTGAGTTCGTTTGGCAGGCGCATGACGATGTACGCGGCCGACTGCGCGCCTGCCGCTGCGGCCGCTTCGAGCACTTCCTCGATGCTCTTGTCCGAGAGCGCGGGCACCACCGGCGCGACCATCACGCCGCAAGGCACACCGGCGCTGGCCAGCGCGCGGATCACGTCGAGCCTGCGCTGCGGGCTGGCCGCGCGCGGTTCGAGCCGCCTTGCCAGCGCGCGGTCGAGGCTGCCGATGGACACGTACACCTTGACCAGCCGCCGCCTCGCCATCGGGGCGAGCAGGTCGAGGTCGCGCTCGACGAGCGCCGACTTGGTCACCAGCGTGACCGGATGGCCGCATTCGGCAAGCACCTCGAGGATGCCGCGCGTGATGCGGTATCTGCGCTCGATCGGCTGGTAGCAATCGGTATTCGCGCCGAGCGCGATCGGGCTGGGGCGGTAGTTGCGCGCGGCGAGCTCTTTCCTCAGCAGTTCGACCGCGTTGACCTTGGCGTAGAGGCGCGTCTCGAAATCCAGGCCCGGCGAGAGCTCCAGGTAAGAATGGCTGGGCCGCGCATAGCAATAGATGCAGCCGTGCTCGCAGCCGCGATAGGGATTGATCGATTGCGTGAACGGGACGTCCGGGGAGTCGTTGCGCGAGATGATCGAGCGCGCCTTTTCCTCGGTGACCTGCGTCTCGCGCGGGGAGGGGAGCTCGTCGTCCGCGGTCCAGCCGTCGTCGAACGCTTCGCGCGCTTCGCTTTCGAACCGGCCCTGCGGCGCATAGGTCGCGCCGCGCGATTTTTCCGCGGTTTCGGTCGGCGCGGCATGCACCTTGATCGAGCGCATTTCGCTGCGAGGGTCGTTCGGCATGGAGGCGCTCTGTAGAATGGGCTTTCGCTTCGCCTTCGGCGGTTCCCCACCATGATACTGTACATATGACCAGTACCGGTCGCAATGTTGCCCTGCTCGCCGCCTGCCAGGCCATGCTGTTCAGCAACAGCGCGACGCTGGCCTCGATCAACGGCCTGGCCGGCATGGCGCTCACCAAGCACCCGGCCCTGGGCACCCTGCCAGTGACGACCTGGGTGCTCGGCGGCGCCATAGCGACCCTGCCGGCCTCGCTGTACATGAAGAAAGCCGGGCGCACGCACGGCCTGATCGCCGGGGCATCGACCGGCATCGTCGCAGCCCTCGTCTGCGCGCTTGCGGTTCTCCTCCACGACTTCTGGCTGCTTTGCCTCGGAACGCTGATCTTCGGCGCGTCGAACGCCACCGGCCAGTACTACCGCTTTGCCGCCGCGGACGTCTCGCCGCCCGACTATAAGGCGCGCGCGATCTCGCTTGTGCTCGCCGGCGGCCTTCTGGGCGGCATCATCGGCCCGGGCACCAGCCGCTTTTCGGTCGACGCCTTCTCCGAGCGCTTCGTCGGCGCCTACCTATTGCTGATCGTTTTCTCGCTGGTAAGCATCGGACTGCTGAAGGCGACGCGCATCCCGGATCCCACCGCGGAAGAAAGCGCGAGCGGCGGCCGGCCGATCCGTGAGATCGCCATGCAGCCCAAGTTCATCGTCGCGGTGTTGTCGGGCGCGGTCGGCTACGGCGTGATGAACCTGCTGATGACGGCCACGCCGATTGCGATGGGCCTGTGCGGTCACCCGTTTGGCGATGCAGCGTTCGTCATCTCGTCACACGTCATCGCGATGTTCGCGCCTTCGCTCATTGCCGGTTCGCTGATCAAGCGCTTCGGCGTGCTCAGGATCATCCTTGCCGGCGGCGTGCTCAACGTGGCCTGCATTGCGATCGCCCTTTCCGGCACGCAGGTCACGCATTTCTGGCTCTCGCTGGTGCTGCTCGGCGTCGGCTGGAATTTCATGTACATCGGCGGCACGACGCTGCTGACCGAAACCTACCGGCCCGAGGAAAAAGCCAAGGCGCAGGGCACCAACGACCTGTGCATCTTCGTCATGATGGTGATCTCGTCTCTCACTTCCGGAATGCTCGTCACCGGCGCCGGCTGGGAGAGGGTCAACCTGTTTGCAATGCCGTTGCTCGCGGTGGTCTTCGCAGCGACAATTTGGCTCGCCATGCGCCGCGAGCCGGCAGCCGTATGACCAGGATCCTCCCGGCGCGCCTCGGGCAGCGGGTCGCCGAGGTCGACACGCCCGCGCTCGTCATCGACCTCGACGCCTTCGAGCGCAACATCGCGGCGCTCAATCAGGCGCTCGATCGGAAACTGAGCGGCCGCAAGATCCGCGTCCGCGCACACGCGAAGACTCACAAGTGCCCGGAGATCGCGCTGCGCCAGGTCGCCGCGGGCGCGGTCGGCGTGTGCTGCCAGAAAGTCTCCGAAGCCGAGGCGCTGGTCGAAGGCGGCGTGCAGGATGTGCTGGTGTCCAACGAGGTCGTCGGCGCGCAGAAGCTTGGCCGCCTCGCGCGCCTCGCGAAGCGCGCTCGCCTCGGCATCTGCGTGGATCATGCGGAGCAGGTGACCGCGCTAGGCGCCGCTGTAAGGGCCGAAGGCGCACAACTTGATGTCTACGTGGAGATCGACGTCGGTGCTCGCCGGTGCGGCGTCCAGCCCGGCGAGGCTGCCGTTGTGCTGGCCAAACAGATCGTGGCGACCCCGGGACTGCGCTTCATGGGGCTGCAGGCGTACCAAGGCTCGGCGCAGCACGTTCGCACGATGCAGGAGCGCGGCGCAAAGATCGCCGCCGCCGCCGACGGTGCCAGGACGACGCGCGCCATGCTGGAGGCGGCGGGCATTCCGTGCCCAATCGTCACCGGCGCAGGCAGCGGCAGCTTCATGTTCGAGGCCGCGAGCGGCGTTTATGACGAGTTGCAGCCTGGCTCGTACATCTTCATGGACGCGGACTACGCCAAGAACGAATGGACGCCGCCGATGCCGCGCTTCGAGCACGCGCTCTTCGTGCTCGCGACGGTCATGAGCCGGACCACAGCCGAGAGGTCGGTGCTCGATGCCGGCCTAAAGGCTTCGAGCATCGATTCCGGGCTGCCGACGGTGTGGCAGCGGCCGGGACTCGAATTCACCAAGGCGTCGGACGAGCATGGCGTCGTGGAGTCGAAAGCCGGCGCGGCGCCGGCGCTTGGCGAGAAGTTGCTGCTCGTGCCGGGGCACTGCGACCCGACGGTGAACCTCTACGACTGGTTCGTGTGCGTGCGCGGCGGCATGACCGAGGGCACGGTCGAGGCCCTCTGGCCGATCACTGCGCGCGGGGCCCTCGCGTAGGGCCGGCAGTTGAGGAGAGAACGACCGTACCAGGGGTGGTACATCGTCGCTGCGGCGTTCACGCTGATGTTCACCGGCTTCGGCGTGGTGTATTCGTTCGCGGCCTTCTTCAAGGCGTTCGAGGTCGAGTTCGGCGCGCCGCGCGCGCATGTGTCGATGGTCTTCTCGCTGTGCGCGTTCCTGTATTTCGTGCTTGGCGCGCCGGCCGGCATGCTGGCCGACCGCTTCGGCCCGCGCCGGGTGTCGATCGCAGGAGTCGTCGCGCTTTCGCTCGGGCTTGCCGGCGCGAGCTTCGCGACCTCGCTGGCGGCGCTCTACATCACCTATAGCGTCGCGATTGGCGTCGGTGTGGGTCTCACCTACGTGCCTTCGGTCGGCGCCGTGCAGCCGTGGTTCAACCAGCGGCGCGCCTTTGCCACGGGCATCGCGGTCGCGGGCATCGGCGCCGGCAACCTCGTCGTGCCGCCGCTGGCCGCGTGGTGGATCGAGATTTACGGGTGGCGCGGTGCGTACCTCGCGCTCGCAGGCGCCTCGCTGGTGCTCGCGGGCATCGCGGCGTGCGTGATCGACAACGACCCTGAGCGCAAGGAGCGACGGTTCGGCGAGGCGAACACCGCGTGGCCGCCACCTGAGCCGCTGCCGGGCATGACGCTTTCCGAGGCGCTGCGCTCGAGGATTTTCTGGGTGCTCTACGGGTCGCTTTTCCTGCCGACGGTCGGCGTGTTCGTGCCCATGGTGCACCTCGCGCCGTATGCGTCCGACCTCGGCTACCCGGAGAGCGCCGGCATGTTGCTCGTCAGCCTGATCGGTCTTGGCAGCCTGCTCGGGCGCTTCTGTATCGGTGGCCTGGCCGACCGCATGGGGCGCATGTTTTCGCTCTCGTTGATGTTCGCGGGACTGGGCGCGTCCTTCATCGCCTGGTGGCTCTCCGAGAATCTCTGGGCGCTTGGCGCGATGGCCGTTGCGATGGGGCTTTTTTACGGCGGGTTCGTCGCCACGATGCCGGCCGTGGTGATGGACATTTTCGGCGGCCGTGCGGTCTCGGCGATCATCGGCTGGCTCTACACCGCGCCCGGCATCGGCACGCTCCTCGGGCCGACGCTTGCCGGATACGCCTTCGACCGCATGGGCAGCTACGATGCCCCGATCCTCGGCGCGGCGCTGCTGTCGTTCATCGGCGCGGGCGCGGTCTACCTCCTTGCGCGGAGCCGGAAGTGGGCTGGGTGAAGCGGGGCTGGCTGAAGAAGAAGCCGCGCCACCCGGAGATCACGGTGAGCGAGGAGGCGGGCGTGCGGTACCTGCACCTGGGCGGTGAGCATATCCAGAGCGCGATGAAGATCGACGCACCGGACGACCTCGAGCTCGATTACACGCGCACGATGATGGCATTTCTCTTGTTCCACCCGCGGCCGCGCGAGTGCCTCATGGTGGGCCTCGGCGGCGGCTCGATCCCCAAGTTCCTGCATCGCAGGCTGCCGAACGTGCGCACGCGCGTGATCGAACTCAACCCGGCGGTGATCACGGCGGCGCGCGGCGTCTTCAACGTGCCCGGCGAGAGCGCGAAGCTGCGCATCGAGCTCGGCGACGGGGCGGCCGCGGTGCACGCGATGAAGGCGGGCTGCGACCTGCTGTTCATCGACGGCTTCGACGACGGCGACCAGGTGCCGGCGCTGGTGAGCGACGAGTTCTACGCAGCAGCGCATCGCGCGCTGCGCTCGCCGGGCGTGATGGTGCTCAATTTCTTCGGCCATGACCGGCGCTTCGACACCTACCTCAAAAGGGTCGAGAAAGCTTTCAACGGAAGCGTGCTCTGCCTCAACGCGCGAGAGGACGGCAACATCATCGTGTTCGCGCTCAAAGGGGCGCCTGTGGCCTTCGAGTGGGAGGAGCTCAAGCGCTGCGCCTTCAAGCTCGAGGCGAAGCTCGGCCTGCCTTTCGTGCGCTATGTCGCGGGCCTCAAGAAGATGAACCGCTGGACGAGGCAGATGCTGCACGCAACGCCGCCGGACGCGTGACGCCCGCCGACTACGCCACACTGGCCGCGCTCGCGGTGATCGCTTTTGCGGGCGCCGTGATCTTCGGCATGACCGGCTTCGGCGCGGCGCTGGTGACGATCCCGCTGGCGACGCACCTCGTGTCGCTGCCTTTTGCCCTCGGCATGTTCGCGCTCCTCGACTGCACCAGCGCGTGGCGAATAGGCCTCGCCGACCCGAAGAATGCGGTGAAGGCGGAATGGAAGCGCATGCTGCCGCTCGTGGTCGTCGGCACCGTCACAGGCATGACGCTGCTCGTGAACCTGCCGCGCGAAGTGTCGATGGCGGCGCTGGGGATCTTCGTGCTGGTGGTTGCCGTCTCCAACCTCGTGCGCGCCGGCGAGGTCAGGGTCGTCCCGCAAGGCTGGGCCTATCCGGCGGGGTTCGTCGGCGGCATCACGAGCGCGCTGTTCGGTGCAGGCGGCCCGCCCTATGCGATCTACCTCTCGCGCCGCCCGCTTTCCAAGGAGCAATACCGCTCGACGATGGGCGCCTGCACGATGTTCAGCATCACGCTGCGCGTGGTGGCTTTCACGATTGCCGGGCCGCTGCAATCGCCAAAGCCGTGGCTCTATGCGCTTGCGGCGTTGCCGCTGTCATTCGCCGGGCTGTGGGTGGCGTCGAAACTCCTTTCGAGGATCTCGCGCGACAATTTGATCCGCGCGATCGGCGTCGCGCTGGCGGCGAGTGGTATCTCGCTGATTGTGCGGGCGCTGGGGTAGCACGGGCGCGAGGCTCGGTTGTGGAGCGGGCTGCTGAATGCTGCCAATATCTGGCGAACGTCCGCTCCCTGAGCCGTTCTCCGGTCTGATTGCTGCCATTATCCTCGCGCGCCGCTGGCCACGTTCAAGCCGTATCACGATGGCGTTGCGCCTATGAACCTCTCTTCCTTAGACCTTCGAGCAGTCTAAGAAACTCGCTGACCTTCATCGAGCCAGCATATCAAGCAGCATTGCTCTGAAATGGGCGCTCTCTCGCTACGGCATAACGTTTTGGTGAACGGCGAACCGCTTTTGCCCGTCCGTTCCACTTAGAGTTATGTGTCATCAGAGCTGATACCGTGTGATGTCGAGCGATCCATGAAAAACGCCGAGGACGTCGATGTTTCCGTCGTCCTTGATCAGATATGCAATTCGGTAATGACCGTAAAGCAGTATGCGCACATGGCGAGACGAGGCGGCATAGCGGGAGCCGATTTCCGGAAATCTGACGAGATCCTGTGCCCGTTCGTAAATGCCTTGAACCGTTCGAGCGGCCGCCTGAGGATTTTCTGCCGCTACGTATTCAAAGATGTCGGAGAGCCAGCGTTGGGCTTCTTCGGTCCAGCTTATTTCTGCCATGACCGAATGCGGCGACCCATTTCTTCATTTGAAATGGTGCGCTTCGCGTCGGAATCAGCGAGCCCGTGTTCGACCATGACGTGAAAGGCAAGCTCGCGCACGATTTCTTCGCGGGAACTGTCCTCAGGCTGTCCTTGAATCAGGCGGGTGAGCTCTTCCTTCGCTGTAGCCATGTCAACCTCCTATTCGTGAACTCGATTCTGCCCCAGTTTTCCGGGCGGTGTGAATGACATATAACGTTGTGCCCTGCGGCGGGCGGGTACGAGCCATTGAATCACGCGCTGCTGGTTGCCCGTCCGCAGCGGCTACGGGTTAGGCCTCATTCGAATCCTGCGAAGTAGGAACGTCGACCGTCAGAGTGCTGAACGAATAGGTTCTTCCCGTTTTCATCCATGGTGACAACCCTGCATTCACTTGAATTCGAACCGCCGTCTACGTAATCGAATGCAACGCTCCATCCATCTTTATTTTTTCGTGCACCCCTCTTGACACCAATAGCCTTTGGCTTGAGCGTATTGAAGCGCAGCGCCAACTGCTTCTCTCGACTGTCGCCAAACTCCAACGACTCCGGATCAAGTTTAGGACTGATCTGGTCGCGCGGCAGTTTGGTATAGCCGTTTCTAGCGATGAACTTTTCCGCCAATTCGACTGCCGCAGCTTTGGATATGGCTTGGGCATGAACTGGGCCAATCAGGGCTGACGCCAATAATGCAATGAAAAAGCTGCGGCGGACAAAAGATAGTTGCATTTGAGGGCTAACGAGGCTGTAGAAAAACCCGTTTTTGGCGCGAGCGCCACTGAACGAGTTGGCGCGGCGTTGTTGCATTGGTCATGTCGATGCCTGCCGGCGAGTGTGGGTCGCTGAAAATGGAAGCGATTCCTGCCCCTTTCGCCTATCTCCCATACCCATGATGCGCCAGCTTCTCGATGTTGTGAACCATGCAATACAGATTCCATTGCGTGTTCACCTTGGGCTGGGTACGTAGCGTGAACCGGTCCAGCCGCTTGTTGTGTCGCAAGTTGCCGAACACCGGCTCGACGATGGCGATGCGCCGTCCGTAGAGCTTGCGTCCCCGGTCGCTGTCGATCGCCTGCTTCATGCGCTCGGTGTACTGCATGAGCGAACCCTGATTCTTCTCGAAGAACGCCACCTGGCGAGTTGCGGTCCGCTCGGGATAGCGCAAGCACTGCTCTCGCAACGAACAGGGCATACAGTCGCGCTTCGCGCCCTGGAAGCTGTGGTGCTTGCGGCCGTTGGTCAAACAGCCGCTGCCGTGGGAGTACAGCTTTTTGCCTGCGGGGCAGATGCAGGTGCGGTCGATTGGATCGTAGATGAAATCACTCGGTTTGAATTTTGTGTTCGAGGGCTTGCCGGCGGCCGTCTTGTCGTAGAGCGGATCGGGTAGGGCTTTGTAGCGGCCCTGCTTGGCGAACCGCTCGTCGCGCCGGCGCATGAGCCCATCGGCGATCAGCGCGGGTACAGCGTTGTCATGCAGCGCCTGGAGGTTCGCCTCGCTGTGATAGCCCGCATCGGCTGCGATGATCGTTTGGTCGGTGCGCAGTGACTCGGTCTTCTCCACCATCGGCAGCAGAACGCTTTGCTCGCTGCCCGAGCCATGTGCCTGGGCCGCGACGATGATCTGCGAGCGCCCATCGACTGCCGCCACTGCGGTATAGCCCTGAATCACGCCCTTGGCGGTGGCCATCTTGGCGCTGTCGTTGTCGGTGACGTTGCTCTTGCGAATGGCGCCTTTCTCGGAGCGGCGCTCGCCGTGGCTGGCCAAAAACTCCCGCAGGCGCTTCGCTTCGTTCCGCAGGCGCTCGATGCGCTCGGCGTTGCGCGTCTGATCCTCTTCCGTATCGCTGCGCTCGTCACGGGATCGGTGAGTCTTGAGCAATTTCGCCACCGCTGCTTCCATCCGCTCGGCCTCGTGCGCAAGCTCGGCATGCGTGCCGCTTCTGCGCTTATCGGCGTTGCTCGGCAGCTTCACCCCGTCGATGGCGAACATCTGCCGGCCGATGAGTCCCTGCCGGTCGCAGATCAGCAGCACCTGGGAGAAGATCGCCGAGACAACATCACCCAACTCCCGGACGAACAAGG
>JANMDK010000373.1:0-4882 GCA_031376265.1 Pseudomonadota bacterium | reverse complement strand
CACTCTGGGCCTAGACCGCGAGTCGGGCCTCGTGGCAGGCGCGTTCGACGAGCGCGACCCCGCGGTGCTCGCAATGCTGCGGCTGGCGATCCGCGCGTGCATCAAGCAGGGCAAGTATGTCGGCATCTGCGGGCAGGGACCGTCGGACCATCCGGATTTCGCGCGCTGGCTGATGGACGAGGGCATCGGCAGCCTTTCGCTGAACCCGGACACCGTCGTCGCGACCTGGCGCTCGCTCGCAGGCTATGCGCCGCCGAAAGACACACGGCGAACCGCGGCCGCTTAAGTCGCGACGATTGGCTTAAATTCGGCGCCTTCAAATCAGCGATTGCGAATCAGGCGCTGCTTCTCGCGCTGCCACTGCTTGTCCTTGTCAGCGGCACGCTTGTCGTGCTGCTGCTTGCCTTTCGCCAGCCCGATCTCCAGCTTGATGCGCCCGCCCTTGTAATGCAGGTCGAGCGGAATCAGCGTGTACCCGCGCTGCTCGACCTTGCCGATCATCTTGTGGATTTCCTCGGCGTGCATCAACAGCTTGCGCGTGCGGGTCGGGTCGGGCGTGACATGCGTAGAGGCGGTCGGCAACGGGCTGATGTGCGCGCCGAGCAGCCACAGCGCCTCGTTGCGCACGACTACGTACGCTTCGGTGATCTGGGCGCGCCCGGCGCGAATCGATTTCACTTCCCAACCCTCGAGCACCAGCCCCGCCTCGAAGCGCTCCTCGACGAAATAATCATGGAATGCCTTGCGGTTCTGGACAATGGACATGGGGGGCTGCGGGTGGGGATGAAATCGCGGGTCGGGGCAACCGGCGCACAGGAATTTTAGCAGCATGCCCGCGATCACCCGGTCAGCGCTCGTCGGCTACAACGCGCGGCAAATGTATGCGCTGGTCGAGAATATCGAGGCGTATCCCGGATTCCTGCCGTGGTGCCGGTCGAGCGAAATCATCGCGCGGCGCGAGAATGCCACGACGGCGAAACTTTCGGTCGGGCTCAAGGGCATCAGCCAGGCTTTCACCACCGAGAACCTCAACCGCCCAGGGGAGGCGATTGAAATGAAGCTGGTGGAGGGGCCGTTCAAGTCCTTTCGCGCGGCATGGAAATTCCATGCACTCGCGGACCATGCATCCCGGATCGAATTCACCATGGACTACCAGTTCTCCGCCGGGCTGCTCGCGAAGGTGCTCGGGCCGCTCTTCGACCACATCGCCAATACCATGGTCGATGCGTTCCACAAGCGTGCTCAGGCAGTGTATGGCCCGCCTCAGGATTGAGGTCGTCTACGCGTTCCGCGACCGGCAGGAGGTCGTCCCGGTCGAATTGGAGGAGGGTGCGACGGCGATTGACGCGCTGAATGCCAGCAGCCTTACAGTGCGCCATCGCGAGATCGACCCCGAAGCGCCGGCGATGGGGATCTTCGGCCGGAGGGTCCTGCCTTCGGCGCCGCTTAAGGACGGCGACCGGCTGGAACTCTATCGGCCCCTCAGGCTGGACCCGAAGGAAGCCCGCCGGGCCAAGGCCGCCGCGGAAAGAAGTCGCCAGCGCTGATCGGCCTTGTTCTTACTTGCAGGTTTCCGACATGACCTTCCGGGTTTGCGCAACCCGCGCCGCCCGCTGGTCGTCGTCCAGATAGACGGTTTCGCCTGCGGCATTGATCGTCGAAATGCGTGAGCCTCTCTCAAGCGAGCGCAAGGTTTCCTGGGCAGACGCGCACGACTGGCGCAATTGCTCCGCCTCGGCCAGCTCCTTGCCGGATTTCTCCGCTGCTTCCTTGGCCTTGAGCTGACGCTCGCGATAGGCCTGCTCCTGCTCGGCCGGCGTCAGCGGACCTTTCTTCGCATCCTTTGCCGCATCCTTCGAAGCAGCCGAGCCGCCGCCGCCACCGGCACCGGGAGCCGGCTGCGTTGCAGGGCCCGCCGACCCTTTCAGGGGCGACGCCTTGACCCCCGGGGGCGGCGCGTCGCCGTAACGAACCTTGCCGTCCTTGTCCACCCAGCGATAAGCCTGCGCGTGCGCGAAGCCGCACGCGAGCGCGAGGAGGGCCGCGAGAATCGATGTCGTCATGCGCATACGTGGTTCTCCTTTGTCATCCCCGCATAACGCACTCGGGGAGATCCGGCTGACATCCGCGTATAATACGCATTTGCAGGAAAGGCAGCCTCCATGCGCGTGATTCAACGGGCGCTCACCTTCGACGACGTACTCCTCCTCCCTGCCCACTCGCGCGTACTGCCGCGCGATGTCTCCCTCAAGACCCGCCTTACCAAGAAGCTCGGCCTCAACATCCCGCTGATTTCCGCGGCGATGGATACCGTGACCGAAGCGCGCCTCGCGATAGCGATCGCGCAGGAAGGCGGCCTGGGCATCATCCACAAGAATCTCGACCCCGAAGCGCAGGCGGCCGAGGCCGCCAAGGTCAAGCGCTTCGAATCCGGTGTCCTGCGCGACCCCGTCACCGTCGCGCCGGATCTTTCAGTGCGCGAACTGCTCGCGCTGACCCAGAAGTACAAGGTGTCCGGGTTTCCCGTGGTCGACAAGGGCAAGGTCGTCGGCATGGTGACCAACCGCGATTACCGATTCGAGACCAACCTCGATGCGCCAGTGAGCGCGATCATGACGCCCAAGGATCGCCTCATCTACGTGAACGAGAAAGCCAGCCCTGAGGAGGCAAGGGCGCTGCTGCACAAGCACCGCCTCGAGCGCGTGCTCGTGGTCAACGAAGCCTTCAAGCTGCGCGGCCTGATCACGGTCAAGGACATCCTCAAGTCCACCGAGCACCCCAATGCGTGCAAGGACGAGCAGGGCAAGCTGCGCGTCGGCGCAGCGGTAGGCGTCGGTGAAGGCACCGAAGAGCGCGTGGACCGCCTGGTAGAAGCCGGCGTAGATGTCATCGTCGTCGACACCGCCCATGGCCATGCGCAGGGCGTGCTCGACCGCGTCGAGTGGATCAAGAAGCGCCACGCGAAAATGCAGGTCATCGGCGGCAACGTGGCGACCACGGCAGGTGCCAAGGCGCTGGTCGATGCAGGCGCTGACGGCGTCAAGGTCGGCATCGGCCCGGGATCGATATGCACTACGCGAGTGGTTGCGGGCGTTGGCGTTCCCCAGATCACAGCCATCGACAATGTGCGGCAGGCGCTCGAAGACGCCGGCGTGCCGTTCATCGCTGACGGCGGCGTGCGGTATTCGGGCGACGTCGCCAAGGCCATCGCGGCCGGTGCGACCGCGGTCATGATGGGCAGCGTGTTTGCGGGAACGGAGGAAGCACCCGGCGAAACCATCCTCTTCCAAGGGCGCTCCTACAAGTCGTACCGTGGCATGGGCTCTCTGGGCGCGATGCAGGACGGCGCGGCCGACCGCTACTTCCAGGATCCGACCAACAACGTCGACAAGCTCGTGCCCGAAGGCATCGAGGGCCGCGTGCCGTACAAGGGCAGCGTCCTCAGCATCATCTACCAGCTCGTCGGCGGTTTGCGCGCGAGCATGGGTTACTGCGGCTGCGCGACCATCGACGAGATGCGCAAGAAAGCCGAGTTCGTCGAGATCACCTCGGCCGGCATGCGCGAATCCCACGTGCATGACGTGCAGATCGTCAAAGAGGCGCCGAACTATCGTGTGGAGTAGTTAGTTGGCGCACGACAAGATCCTCATTCTCGATTTCGGCTCGCAAGTCACGCAGCTCATCGCGCGCCGCGTACGCGAAGCCAAGGTCTACTGCGAGATCCACGCGTGCGATGTGTCGGACGACTTCGTGCGCGGCTTCGGCGCCAAGGGCGTAATCCTCTCCGGCAGCCACGCGAGCACGTATGAAGCGCACGACCTGCGCGCGCCCAAGGCCGTTTACGAGTTGGGCGTACCGGTGCTCGGGATCTGTTACGGCATGTTCACGATGGCGGTCCAGCTTGAAGGACAAGTCGAGCCGAGTTCGAAGCGCGAGTTCGGCTATGCCGAAGTTCGCGCCCGCGGCCACACGCGGCTCTTTGACGGCATCCAGGACTTCGCGACGCCCGAAGGTCACGGCATGCTCAAGGTATGGATGAGCCACGGCGACAAGGTCACCGCAATGCCGCCGGGGTTCAAGCTCATGGCCTCGACCGAATCCTGCCCGATCGCCGGCATGGCCGACGAGGCGCGCAATTTCTACGGCGTGCAGTTCCATCCTGAAGTGACGCATACGAAGCAGGGCAAGACGATCCTCAACCGCTTCGTGCACGACATTTGCGGATGCGGCACCGACTGGAACATGCCGGACTACGTGACCGAAGCGGTTGCAAGAATTCGCGAGCAGGTGGGCAAGGAAGAGGTCATCCTGGGCTTGTCCGGTGGCGTGGACTCATCCGTTGCCGCAGCGCTGATCCACAAGGCGATCGGCAAGCAGCTCACCTGCGTGTTCGTCGACCATGGCTTGCTGCGCCTGGACGAGGCGGGGCAGGTGATGGCGACCTTCGCCGAGCACCTGGGCGTCAAAGTCATCCACGTCGATGCAACCGCCGAGTTCATGGGCAAGCTCGAAGGCGTCGCTGACCCGGAAGCCAAGCGCAAGATCATCGGCAAGGAGTTCGTAGAAGTCTTCCAGCGCGAGTCCGAGAAGATCAGCAACGCCAAGTGGCTGGCGCAGGGAACCATCTATCCCGACGTGATCGAATCGGCCGGCACCAAGACCGGCAAGGCCACGACGATCAAGTCGCACCACAACGTCGGCGGCCTCCCGGACACGCTGCACCTGAAGCTGCTGGAGCCGCTGCGCGAATTGTTCAAGGACGAGGTGCGAGAGCTCGGCCTCGCCCTGGGCCTGCCGCGCGAGATGGTCTTCCGCCACCCGTTTCCCGGCCCGGGCCTCGGGGTGCGCATCCTTGGCGAGGTCAAGAAGGAATACGCTGACC
>JANMDK010000199.1:0-44024 GCA_031376265.1 Pseudomonadota bacterium | reverse complement strand
GTGATGCCGCGCTCCTGCTCCTGCTCCATCCAGTCCATCGTCGCGGCGCCGTCGTGCACCTCGCCGATCTTGTGGTTCACGCCGGTGTAGAAAAGGATGCGCTCCGTGGTCGTGGTCTTACCCGCATCGATGTGCGCACTGATGCCGATGTTGCGATAGCGCTCGATTGGGGTCTTGCGTGCCACGGAAGTGTCCAGTTTCTTTGCTTAGAAGCGGTAGTGGGCGAAAGCCTTGTTGGCTTCGGCCATGCGGTGCACTTCGTCGCGCTTCTTCATCGCGCCGCCACGGCCCTCGGCCGCTTCCAGGAGCTCGCCAGCGAGGCGAATGCCCATCGACTTCTCGCCGCGCTTCTCCGCCGCCTCGCGAATCCAGCGCATGGCAAGCGCCACGCGGCGGACCGGGCGCACTTCGACCGGGACCTGGTAGTTCGCGCCACCGACGCGGCGGCTCTTGACCTCGACCATCGGCTTCACGTTCTGCACGGCCTGCGTGAACACCTCGATCGGGTCCTTGCCCGACTTGGTCTTGATCGACTCGAGCGCGCCGTAAAGGATCCGCTCGGCGACCGACTTCTTGCCGCGCGTCATGATCACGTTGACGAACTTGGCAACCTCGGTGTTGCTGAACTTGGGATCCGGCAGGATCTCGCGCTTGGGTACTTCTCTGCGACGTGGCATGGTCTTGTCCTATTTCCTGGCGGCTCAGGCCGCCTTGGGGCGCTTGGCGCCGTACTTGGAACGGCTTTGCTTGCGGTCCTTGACACCCTGCGTGTCGAGCGAACCGCGCACGATGTGGTAGCGCACGCCAGGGAGGTCCTTGACGCGACCGCCGCGGATCAGCACCACCGAGTGCTCCTGCAGGTTGTGGCCTTCGCCGCCGATGTAGCCGATGACTTCGAAGCCGTTGGTCAGGCGCACCTTGGCGACCTTACGCAGCGCCGAGTTGGGCTTCTTGGGGGTGGTCGTGTAGACCCTCGTGCAAACCCCGCGTTTCTGGGGCGAGCCGGCGAGCGCAGGCACCTTCGATTTCGTAGGTTTGGCGGCGCGCCCTTGGCGCACTAACTGATTGACGGTAGGCATGTTTTCCCGGGTTCCAAAAACAAACCGGGTCGGCGCCTCGATCGCCATGAATGGCTGATGGGCCGGCCCGGGTGCAAAAAAGAGGCCGGATTATAAAGAAGTTTTCGGGCTAGCGTCAAGGCTTGCAGGGGATTTCCGCAAAGCCTTTTTTGGGCACGCAATCAGGGTTTCGGGTCCCTGACGAAGCCGAAAAACCCCTCGGTTTCCGTGGACTTGAGTGTCGCGACGTCAACCCGGGCTCCGCCCAACTGCACAAACCCGAGCTCGACCTGGTCGGCCATTTGCGCGAGGTCCCGGTCGTCCAGCAGCCCGACCCTGCCTGAAACCCTGAGGACCAAGGACCCTTCCTCATCCACCCATGCGCCCTCGAGCAGCGGCGAGCCCTGGCCGCATTGGTCGGCGAAGCCAGCCTTCTCGGCCCGGAAAACGAACGGTGCGTAGGCAAGCTGCACAAAGACCCTTTGGGGACCGTTCTGGAAAAACCACCTTCCCCGCTCGTCTGCCGCGTAGTTGCGGGCGATGAATTCGCGGAAAGCGGCATTGCCGATCGGGCCAAACCCGTCACCGGATGCAGGCTCTTCGCTGCGCAGCCTCCAGTTGCCCCGTCGATCCAGCCGCAGCCAGCCGAAAACGTCCGGGACGTCCGGCCACTTGAGCATCGAGCGAATGACGATGTCGTCCATGTCCGCGGCCTGCCGCCTTGTGGCTGATCAGGTTGGCGACATCCCGCCCAGCGCGATGGGGCGGGGAACGGCGATGCCGAAGCCCTGCGCGAATCCAACCGACATCTTCGTGAGTTGCGCCACGATGCGCTCTTCCTCGACGCACTCGGCGATCATCCCGATGCCGGCGACACCGCAAACGCGGGCGATCGCCTTCAGCTTGAGCTGCGCGACACTGCTTTCGCCGATCTTCCGCACGACCGAGCCGTCGACCTTGACGTAGTTCGGCTGCAATTCCTTCAAGGCGGCAAACGACACCGAGCGTCGCGCGAAGCCGTCGATGATGACCTTGCACCCGATCGATCGGGCCAGCCGGGCAAAAGTTGCCGCGGCCTTCTCGCGCACGAGGATGTCGCTTTCGTCGATCTCCATGGACAGCCGGGCCGGATCCACGCCGGATTGCGAGAGCGCCTTTGACGCGCAATCGATCAGCCGCGAGTCGTCGAGGGATTGGCTGGATATGTTGATCGAATAGGCCGGGATCGTGCCGGCACCGGCTTTCGACATCCATTCCACGGTGCGATCGACCACCCAGCAATCGAGGTCGGTCATCATGCGGTAGTGCTCGAAAACCGGGAGGAAGTCTCCTGGCGGAAGAAGCGATTCCTCTTCCTCCCGCAGGCGCACGAGGATCTCCGCGAGCGGGTATTTTTCCCCGCCCGGCTGGAGCGACATGATCGGCTGGCAGAAAACCTGCAACTCGTTTTCGTCCAGCGCGCGGCGCAGGCTCGCAAGCGGATCTTCCCAGCCGGCGAGGCCCGGATCCGCATCGACAATGGGGACGGGTGCGATGGTGTCTTCTGGTTGCATGCGTGGAGGTTCACTCGCTGGAGCGTGTTGGAAACTGCGCGGATAGTTTAACGCCACATGCCGCCGCTTTTGCGTTTACGCTTGCGCATTCCGCTGGAATTTCGGCGCGGCATTCCTAAAACAGATCATAGGAGTCCCCGATGGCACGGGAGCAATACACCTGCATACATCCATTGAGAGTGCGATGGTCGGAAGTGGACATGCAGAAAATCGTATTCAACGGCAACTACCTGAACTACATCGACGTGGCGATCGCGGAATACTGGCGGGCCATCGGCCTGCCGTATCCCCATGGTTACGTGGACCGCTACGCGAACGACGTTTATCTGCGCAAGGCAAGCGTCGATTACCTCGGATCGGCACGCTACGACGACATGCTGGACGTGCTGGTCAGGGTGGCCAAGCTTGGCCGCTCCAGCATGACCTTCGCTTTCGAGATCTGGCGCTCGGGACCCGAGCCCTCGGAAAAGCCGCTGCTCACCGCCGAACTCGTTTACGTAAACGCCGATCCGGAAACGATGACACCAGCGCCGCTGCCGGACGCAGTGCGCGCGCTCGTCACGAAATTCGAGAAGTTCGCGCCGGCATGAACGAGACGACGCTGTATTGGGAGGATTTCAAAGTCGGGGAGACCGTCGAGATGGGGCGGCATACGTTCACGGCCGACGAGATCGTCGAATTTGCGCGCAAGTTCGACCCGCAGCCGATTCATGTCGATGCCGAAGCCGCCGGGAATTCTTTCTTCAAAGGCCTGATCGCAAGCGGCTGGCATACCTGCGCAGTCGGCATGCGCTTTGCAGTCGATTCCTATATCAACAAGGGGATCAGCCTCGGCTCGCCGGGCTTGGAAAACATCCGCTGGATGAAGCCGGTGCGGCCGGGCGACACAATCACCTATCGGCGCACGACGATTGAAACCCGTCCTTCGAAAAGCATGCCCGGGGTGGGATTGATGCTTGGGCGAATCGAAGCCTTCAACCAGGACGGCGAAGTCGTCATGAGCAACGAAGGCTGGGGAATGTTCGGTCGCAAGCCGAACGCATAGCTACTTAGCGACTAGCGCAGGTTCTTCAGGTTCATCGCCACCATCGAGAGTTGCATCCCGACACCGGCGTATTCGGGCTTGCCTTCAAGCCAAGTGAGCGCAGCGATCACTTTGCCGCCAACCTTGGTTGAAGGCAGGTCCTCGATCCCGTCGAAGAAGGCTGCGAGTTCCTTCCTGCCTTCAGATTCCTGTGTTGCTCGAATCTCGGCCAACTTGGCGACAATCGCGTCCCGGTCCATGTTGGTGGGCCAGCGTAAAGTCTCGTAGTCGTTAGTCAACCGGGCTCCTTGCGCTCGATTTCACCAGCGCTAAGAATAACATCACTTTTTATCCGATTATCCGGCTACCGGCCGCAACCTACTGGAGCCGGGTAGAAAGCACTTGGGAGGGCATGCGCTCATACGGGAGCGGGATCGTCGATTCGAGATCCGCGTCCTCGAGCTTGATGCGAAGCAGGTAAATCACCCGTGCCGCGCGAGCAAAGAACTCGCGCATGGCCTCCAGCTCGCCTGGAATCTCGGCACCGGACGCCCTGCGCGCGACGCACTCCTTGCGAAGCTTGTGGGCATAGAGCTCCACGTCTTCGGCGCTGATGATCGGATACGGCATGCAGCGTTCGGGGATGATCGCCAGGTTGCTGGGATCGCACTCCGACAGGTACATCTGCGCCGCATCGATAACCTCGCCCATTGCCTCGGCGGGGTCGAATTCGCCATCATGGTCATTCATTGGTCTTGCCTCCGGAAAGGGGTTGTTGGCTGATGAAATTTAACGCTTGCTCAATCCGCTGCTGTATCCCCACCGCACCCGTTCCGCCGGATGCGGCCACGTCGATTCGCTTTCGTCGTCGCCTGTCTTTTGCTTGATCAGCGTGATGATCCCGGTCGCGCCGGCGAAGAAATCGCGCATCAGCTCGAGTTCATCCGAAACGGCCGTGCCGGTCGCTTCGCGACGCGCGCATTCCGTCTGCAACTGACCCGCGTACATTTCGATGTCCTCCGCGCTGCCGATCCAGTGCGGCCGGCAACGGCGGGGAATCAGGGCGAGGCTTTCCGGGCTCCATCGGGCAAGGTATTGCCCGGTCGCCGCCACTACTTCGTCCAGGGTTTTCGCCTGGGCGACTAATTCGATGGGTTCCGTCATAGCGCCTCCGTCTTGGACGTGCAGGAACGAAGTGTGGCAAACGCACCCCTGCGGGACTGTAGGCTCGGGTCGCTACCTGACGTCGGGTTTTTCCTACAAATCGCTGATTGGACGACGCTTTAGTGACGTATGCCGCACCGGCTCCGGGCCTAGTGCCAGCCTTCGATGCCGGAGAGGCTCATCATCACGCGGGAAAAGCCATAGGCGGCCCAAATCCGGATGCGCATCGCCCACCCCAGCTGCTTCCAGGCGCGACGCGGCACCTGCTGCGAGCTTTCGATTGCCTCATAGAGGCTCGCTCGCAGCACCGAGGCAAACCGGCCGTCGTTGACGAATACGTTCGCCTCGCGCGCGAGCACTAGGCTGAAAGGGTCGATATTCGAGGAGCCAACACTGGCGAGCACGCCGTCGAACACCGCCACCTTGGCGTGCAGCTCGCTGCGCGTGTATTCGTGGATCTCGATCCCGGCGTCCAGAAACGCCCCGAAGAGCGCGCGTGATGCGTATTGCATCACCGGGTGGTCGGTCAGCCCCTGCACGATAATTACAACGCGCACCCCGCGCTTCGCCGCCTGCAGCAGCGCACGCCGGAACCGGCGGCCGGGGAGAAAATAGGCGTTCGCGATCAGCACCTCACTCTGGGCTCCGGCGATCATCTCCAGGTACGCGTCCTCGATGTCGCGGCGGTGGCGGATATTGTCCCGCACCAGCAAGGCGGCGCTCTGGTTGCCAGGCGAATTGATTGGAGCGCCCGGAGGACGCGACACTCTCCAACGCCTGCGCGTATGCAGCCAGTCGAGCCGTGCCCAGAGCCTGGCCGCCTCGTACCAGACGTCATGCACCAACGGGCCTTCGATGCGCACCGCGTAGTCGAACCGCGGCGGCATTGGGCCACCGGCGGGGTAATCGTCGATGACATTGATGCCGCCGACGAATGCCCATTGGCCGTCGATCACCGCCAGCTTTCGATGCATCCGCCTGAGGCGATTGCGCTTCAGCGTGAGCGGGCTGATCCTGGGCCGGAACACGAGAAAGCGGGCGCCGGCCTCCTCGAGAGCGCGCACGAAACGCGGCGCGAAATCGCGCGCGCCGAATCCGTCGAGGATCATGTGCACCGCAACGCCGCGCGCGGCGGCACGCGCAAGCGCGTCGCAGATCAGGCTGCCGGTTTCGTCGTCGGCAAAGATGTAGGTTTCGAAAAAGATCTCGCGCTTGGCGCGGTCGATGCATTCGACCAGCGCGGGAAAGTACTGCTCGCCGTTCTTGAGGAGCGCCAGCCGGTTTCCCGGGACAAACTTGAGGGCGTTCGGGCCGCCTGGTGCAATGCCCGCCACGTCAGGGTTCCTCGCGCTTCAAAGCGCACAGCCCATCTAGTCGAGCGAAAGCTCTGCGCTGATCGCGAGATGGTCCGACAGCAGGCTCCATGGCGCCCCCCGATGCACTTGTGCGTTGATCACGCGAAAGCCGCGCACGTAGATCCGGTCCAGCCGCAGGACCGGAAGGATGCTCGGGAACGTGCGCGCCGGCTTGCCGTTATGCATTATCGAGACTTCAGTGAGGTTGAGGCGCTGCGCCATCGTGCTCGATGCCGAATGGCGCCAGTCGTTGAAATCCCCGGCGACGATCATGGGCGCCTTGCCTGGCCCCGAAAGATGCACGCCGAGCGCATCGAGTTGCCGCCGGCGCCCTTTCTCGTCCAGCGAGAGGTGGGCGCAGGCGCAATCGAGCGGCTCGTCGAGCCCGGGCAAGGCGATCCGGCAATGCAGCAGCCCGCGCTTCTCGAAGCGATGGTTCGAGACATCATGGTTGTCGAAAGAAACGATCGGGTAGCGCGAAAGGATCGCGTTGCCGTGATGGCCGTACTCGTACACGGCGTTGCGCCCGTAGGCGTGCTGCCATTCGTCCCCTGCGAGAAACTCATGCTGCGAGGTCTGCGGCCATGCGCCGAAGCGCAGCGCGTGCTTTTGGTGCAGGCCCTGGACCTCCTGCAGGAAGACCACGTCGGCGTCGATTTTCCGGATGCCCTCGCGCAGCTCGTGGATCACCATGCGGCGATTGAAGAGCGACAGCCCCTTGTGGATATTGAGGGTGGCGACGCGCAGCGTCTTGCGTGGGGGGACGGGATTGGAGGTCGTGGCAGTCATCTCAGGTCCAGCTCAAATCGCCGCTCGAGGAGATCGGCATCGTCAAAATGGCGGCGGCCGACGAACGCGGTTGCATGGCGGCCCCATTGGCGCATCGCGCCGGCATTCGCGATGCCCATCGGCCAGAACAGGAACCTTTCGCCCCGCTCGGTGCCTGCAATGATGCCGTCCGGCCCGAATATGCTGCGTGTGCTGCCGCGCATTTGGCGCAACGAGCGCAATTCGTCATAGGGACGCAGTTCGTAGCGCGCGAGGCTGTCGTCCTGGTCGCGATAGACGCGCTCCACATAGTGGGTTGCGGTCGCAATGCGCACTACGAGGCGATCGGACAGGCCCATTGCGCCAAGTTTCTGCGGTATCAGAGCCCACTCGGGCTCGCCCGGCGGCGCGGGCAACGCCGTAGCGCGTGGCGTCGTGAAAAACATGTGATAGCAGCCACATGGATGCATCGTATCGTAGACAAGCGGCGTGCCGTCGTGCGCAAGTGTCACCCGGAACACGACCCCATCGAGCTTGCCGGCAAGCAAGTCGTGGAAAGACTGCGCAGGGCGCTCGGGGAACCAGAGCGTGTAGACCAGCTGCAGCAGGTTCTGCCCGCGGTACCTGGTGTAAGCAGCGTGCTTGTAAACCGCCGGGTCCGCAGCCTCGACTTCCGGCGTGTCGCCCCATCGCCATCGAAGCGCGCCGGGACGGTCGTAGTCGCCGACCGTGTCGACCTCGAAACTCGGCGCATAGAGCGCGAACAGGGTCTCGAGTTCTTCCTCGGAGGGCTTCGGAATGCGCAGCGGGTTCTGGATCGCGCGCTCCAGGATCCAGCGAACGTCCACAGCGCCGGCGCGTGGCCGGGTGGAGGGCGAGAAACGAACGACCGCGCCCCGCGCCCCGGTTTCGAGGTCCCGCGAGAATGCCGCGGTCGTGTCTTCATGGTGCTTTTGTACGCCGGCAGAGAATGGAATTTTGGCGAGCTCATACAGCCCGAGAACCCGGTAGGCGGTGACGTAGTCCTCCGGAACTTCGGCGAGGTCGAACAATGCGCGCACCGCCTCACGCGACTGGAGGTCGAACGCGAGAAGCCGGGATCCGCAGTTCCCAGTCTGGATGAGCGCGGCCGCCGCGCCCGCATCGGCCGATCCCGCCCTCGCTGCCTGGAGATGTTGCGGCGGCAGGTTCGCGATTTCATGCCGGCGCGCCTCCGCGTCCAGGGCCAGCAATCTCTCTGCAAACGCCAGACCTGCCGAGTTCTCGCGCTGCGCGGCGTCGCGCAAGGCGGCCGAGAAGCGATCTACGCGAAGATAGGGAAAGCCCTCGACCGGCCTTGCTTGCGCATCCCGCACCCCGGCAGCATCGACCGCAGCGTCCAGCGCGCGAAACCAACGGGCGCACTCCTGCACTCCCGGATCGCCGGCCGCCCTTCGCTGCGCGACCGGGTCGAGCGTCGCACAACCGCTTGCGGCCACGAGCAGGAAACAGGCGAGGGATCGCACTAACTCGCGGACGTTCACTTCAGGGCGGGGTCCTTGCTTCGCCGCGCGGATTCGCGCCGCTCGATCTCGCGCACCATGCCCGTGAACTGGTCCTCGATGCGCATGCGCATGACGACCTCGCCGATCAACGGGGGAAGCGAAACATCCGGGATGATCGTCCCCTCCCAGCGCAGCACCATGCCCGCGCCGGCAGGATCCGGTTGCACCGTGTAGCCGCCCTCGAAATGCCGGAGATTGCCGGAAATCGCACGCACCTGGATCGACGATGGTGGTTTCTCCTGCGCCTCCAGCGTCACGTCGATCGGGAAAGTGAAGACGAGGAATTTCGCTTCGCCCGACTGCTCGACCACGACGGTGCCTCCGCGGCGGCTGATGACCTTGCTCTTGCGCAGTCCGGGGATGAATTCCGGCAGCCGGTCGTAATCGGTGAGCGTGGTCCAGATGACGGAAAGCGGCGCATCGATCGCGGCGTAGGCGCGCACGTCGATGAATTCGCCCTTGCGCGAAGCCTCGACCTTCACTTCGCCGGCCGCATGCGCCCCTGCCGAAGCGAGGACCAGCAGCCAGCAGGCGAGGCGGATGGGGCGCATCAGCTGCCGAGTTTAGCCAATCTCCCCGGGCTTGAGCCGACTTTCGGCCACCAGCCTGATCGCGTCGCGATTGGTCCACGAGAAGCACTTTTCCACCGCTTCGCGCCATGGCAGCCAGGTCCAAGCGGTGTGCTCCTCAGGCGCAAGCCGCACCGGGACAGCGCGCGGCACCTCGAGGCTGAACATGTGCTCGTCGTTGTGGGTCGTGCCGGGTGCAAATCGATGCCGCCATTGCGGATAGATCTCGAAAGTCCGCACCAAGTTCCATCGCACGAAGCTTTCGGCCGCGGCATCGATGCCGGTTTCCTCGAAAACCTCGCGGCGTGCGGTGACCTCGAGCGGCTCGCCGGCATGGTCGATCGAGCCGGTGACCGATTGCCAATAGCCCGGCCGCGCCGCCCGCTCGATGAGAAGGATTTCGAGGTCCGGCGTGTGGATCACCACCAGCACCGAAATCGGGATCTTCGCCTTGGTCAACCGGCCTTTTCCCGGTACAGCGCAGGCAATCCGAGCTTGCCTTTGGGATCGACGAAGACGGCGAAGAACGCACGCTCGCGCTCGCGCCAATATTCCGCCGACGAGGCGAGGATATCCAGGAGGATGCCGAGCTCGTCGCCTGCCTTCGCGCCCGACAGCAGCAGCACCCGCGGCAGGTCTTCGCGCCATGAGAGGTCGGTCAGGCTGTCTTCCAGTGCATCCCAGTTGCCGCCGAACCACTCCGGGAAGCCGAGTGACTTTGCGATGGCCGCGAGCATCTTGTCCTTGCCCGCGCCAAGCGCCACCTTGACCAGGTCGACATCGCCCGCGCCAAGCGCATCGCGAATGTCGCGGTCGCTCGAAACCCGATACGCGCCGGAACGCGCCGGGTCTGTGAGGCGTGCACGAAGCTTGCTGTCAGCGCTCATTCGAGGATGCGTCGGAACGTCCCGTAGTGATCGTCGGTGTAATAAAACTGGCCGTGCCTGCCGGCAATGATGCGCCGTGCGCCGCGGTCGCGGCCGCCCGGCGTGCGAACCGTGTATTCGCGATAGTACCCGCGCCGTTCCGGCGGCAGACGGCCTTCGCGATTGCCGAAAGTGCTGCCATCTTTTTCGTAGGGAAACGGGCCGCCGGACTTGATCAGCGCCAGCGTCGCTCGCGCTTCCTTGGGCAGGTCGGCCGCACGGATCTCGCGGCCGGGCGCCAGCGCAATCGCCGCCGACGCGACCAAAAGCGAAAGGACTAAGGCTAGAAGCCGCCTCACGCCTTGGGCTTTTCCCTCAATCGCAAACCGAGCTCACGCAGCTGCTTGTCATCCACCGGGCTGGGCGCATGGGTGAGCAGGCACTGGGCGCGCTGCGTCTTGGGGAATGCAATCACGTCGCGGATCGATTCGGCGCCGGTCATCATCGCAACGATGCGATCGAGGCCGAACGCAATGCCGCCGTGCGGCGGGGCGCCGAACTGCAGGTTGTCGAGCAGGAAGCCGAACTTGGCACGCGCCTCCTCGTCCGAGATCCCGAGCGCCTTGAAGACCTTTGCCTGCACCTCGGCGCGATGGATACGCACCGAGCCGCCGCCGATCTCCGAGCCGTTGAGCACCATGTCGTAGCCTTTGGAGACGGCACTGCCCGGATCGGTCGCCAGCAGGTCCTCGTGCCCGTCCTTGGGCGCGGTGAAAGGGTGATGCATTGCGGACCAGCGCTTTTCCGCGTCGTCGTATTCGAACATCGGGAAGTCGACCACCCACAGCGGCTGCCAGCCCGCCTTCGCATAGCCTTTCTCGTGGCCGAGGCGCACGCGCAGCGCGCCGAGTGAATCGTTGACGACCTTGGCCTTGTCCGCGCCGAAGAAAATCACGTCGCCATTCTCGGCCTTGGTGCGCTCGAGAATCTTCGCCAGCGTTTCCGGCGTCAGGAATTTCACGATTGGCGATTGCAGGCCCTCGGGCCCCTTGGCCTTGTCGTTGACCTTGATGTAGGCGAGGCCCTTCGCGCCATAGATCGAAACGAACTGCGTGTAGTCGTCGATCTCCTTGCGCGAAAGCTCGGCGCCCGGGACGCGCAAAGCCGCCACCCGGCCGCCCGCCATGTCGGCCGCGCCGCGGAACACCTTGAACTCGACCGACTTCATGAGGTCGGTGAGCTCCGTGAGCTCGAGCGGCACGCGCAGGTCCGGCTTGTCCGAACCGTAGCGGGCCATCGCTTCGGTCCACGTCATTCGCGGGAAGGGATCCGGCAGGTCGATGTCCAGCGTTTCCTTGAACATCGCGCGGATCATCTTCTCCATCATCGCGCGGATTTCGTCTTCGGAGAGGAACGAGGTCTCGATGTCGATCTGGGTGAATTCGGGCTGCCGGTCGGCGCGCAGGTCTTCGTCCCGGAAGCAGCGCACGATCTGGTAGTAACGGTCGAATCCGGCCACCATGAGGAGCTGCTTGAAGATCTGCGGCGATTGCGGCAGCGCGAAGAACTCGCCCGGATGCACCCGCGATGGCACGAGGTAGTCGCGCGCGCCCTCCGGCGTCGAGCGCGTCAGCATCGGCGTTTCGATGTCGATGAAGCCGAGCGCATCGAGCGCCTTGCGCACCGCCATCGTCACCTTGTAGCGCAGGCGCAGGTTTTTCTGCATCTGCTCGCGGCGCAGGTCGAGCACGCGGTACTGCAGCCGCACGGCCTCCGAAAGGTTCTCGTCGTCCAGCTGGAAAGGCGGCGTCAGCGACGGGTTGAGGACCTCGACCTCGTGCGCCAGCACTTCGATCTCGCCCGAGCGGAGGTTCGGGTTGACCGTCCCTTCGGGGCGCCTGCGCACCTTGCCGGTGATCTTCAGCACGAACTCGTTGCGCGTGCGGTCCGCGGTCGCAAAGGCCTCCGCCCGATCGGGATCGCAGACGACCTGCGCGAGCCCCTCCCGGTCTCGAAGGTCGATGAAAATCACGCCGCCATGGTCGCGGCGGCGATGGGCCCAGCCTGCGAGGGTGACGATCTGGTCGAGGTTCGCGGCGGAAAGCTCGCCGCAGTAGTGCGTGCGCATTCGGACTTGCCTAGGTTGTGCCGCGGGCGCCGTTGCGCCCGTTTCCCGGCGGGATGTTCGGGGCGACGGTGCCCATCGAAATGATGTACTTGAGCGCCTCGTCGACGCTCATGTCGAGCTCGATGACGTCGGCGCGCCTGAGCATGACGAAATAACCGCCGGTCGGGTTCGGCGTCGTCGGCACGTAGACCGACACGTAGTCGCCCTCGAGGTGCCGCGCGACATCGCCGCCCGGAACGCCGGTGAGGAAAGCGATGGTCCACATGCCGTCGTGCGGCCAGCGCACGAGCAGCGCCTTGCGAAAAGCCTGACCGCCGGACGAGAACAGCGTGTCCGAGACCTGCTTCACGCTCGAATAGATGGAATTCACCACCGGGATGCGATGCAGGATCCCGTGCCAGAAATGCACCAGGCGCGCGCCGATGAAATTGGCGGCCGCCACGCCGGTGACGAAGACGATGGCCACCGTCAGCAAGACGCCGAGGCCCGGGACGTGCATGCCCAGCCAGCGTTCGGTGCGCAGGTCGGAAGGCAGCAGCAGCAGGACCTGGTCGAGCGTGGTCACGACGAGGTTCAGCACCCACAGCGTGATCACCAGCGGGATCCAGATCAACAGGCCGGTGATGAGGTATTTCTTCACTGCTCTGCCACTAAATGGAGGGGGACTTCGAAATGCCGCGGACGGCGCGCCGGCGGCGGTCCGGGCTTCGTTGTCAGCCGGAATTGCTGGCCGGGACCGATTTGGCCGCGGCGGCGCCCTTGTCGGCCGAGGTATCCGCGGATTTCTCGGCAGCCTTTTCGGGTGCCTTGTCGCCGGAGGAGTCGGCCGGCTTGTCACCGGATCCCTTGCTTTCGCTGCCTGACTTGGCCGCCGGCTTGGCGCCGCTGCCCTTGAAATCGGTTGCGTACCAGCCGCTGCCCTTGAGCTGGAAGCCGGCGGCGGAAAGCAGTTTCTTGAAGGCCTCCTTGCCGCATGACGGGCACACCGTCAGCTGCGGGTCGGAATGCTTCTGCAGGAATTCCTCCTGGAAGCCGCATTCCGCGCAACGGTATTCATAGATCGGCATCACACTGCCCCAAATTTCGCAAAGTCGGTGATTATAACCTGACGCACTCCCCTGATTTCCGGGCTAAAAGTCCTTGTTAAAGCGATTCCAGGAAAGCCACGAGGTCGGCGATCTCGGCCTCCGAGAGCCTGAGGGGCCTGAGGATCTTCTCGCCGTCGGCATGCAGGCGGTCCTCGTTGAGGTTCGAGTAGTAGCGCACCACGTCGCCCAGGGTCGCAAGGTGGCCGTTGTGCATGTACGGCGCGGTGTTCGCCGCGTTGCGCAGCGACGGCACGCGGAACTCGCCCCAGTTGCGGTGCTCGAGGCTGACATGCCGGGTGCCGGCCGCTGAGCTTCGGGCCGCGTCGTCGCTGAATGTACTGAGCAGGTTCGCGCGGCTTTCGAGCAGCTTCTGGATGCCGCCGTAGCGGCCGGGGTCGACGCGCCCCGCAGCGGCAAAGAACGGGATGCCGATGTCGCCAAACTCCCCATTGGTGAAGTTCGGGCCGAAGTGGCACACGAAGCAATTTCCTTTGCCGACAAAGGTCTTGAGCCCGCGCTGCGCGGCGGCTGGGTAACGTTTTGCGGCTTCGGCATCGCCCCGTTCGAGCGCGTCGCGGAAATCGTCGAAGGACGTTCTCGGCGTAACCAGCGTTTCCTGGAACGCAGCCAGCGCCTTGCCGGCATTCACCGTCACCAGATCATCGTCCGACTGCGGCCCCATTCCAAACGCCTTGCGGTAGGCATCGGCAAGTTTCGCGTCGTCTCGCACCAGCTTGCCGACATGGGTCGTGCTCGCAGCCATCTCGCGCTTGTCGACGATCGGCCGAACGCTCTGCGCCCACAGGCTGTCGGCCGCGCCATCCCAGCCGAACCAGCGGTTGAGCCGCACATTGAGCAGACCGGGCGTATTGCGATCGAGCTCGACGAAGCCTTCGCCGCGCTTCTTGCCATCCGTGAAATGCAACCCGGGCAGGTGGCAGGTCGCGCACGAGGACTTGCCGTTGCCCGAAAGCCGCGTTTCGAAGAACAGCGTCTTTCCGAACGCAATGGCTTCCGGCTCGCCGGAAACCCGGTTGCTGGGATCGCGCTGCAGCGCCGGCGGCCACGGCCCATGCTGCAGGATCCGGGCGATTTCGGCTTGGGTAAAGCCGGTCGGGAATGTCAGTAAGTTCCCCGGAGAGTGGCTTCCGAACTGGGGGTTGGCGAATAAAATGTCAGTAGTGAGCAGCGCGGCCGCCAGGCTTGCGCCCGCCACGCCAGCGATGCGCGAGCGCTTCAATCGAGCACCTGGGATTGCGTGAGGCGATCGGTCTTGCCGGCGCTTCGCACGTCGAAGATGAATTCCCATCGCCCCGGCATGTGGAACATCAGGCCGTCGGCGCGATAGTGGCCCCCCGCGGCAGGGACGACCCGGGCCTTGTAGTTCATGCCATGCCGGTGCTCGGGCATGTGGGCATCGACGCGCACGCTTTCAGGCGGCGGCGTGCCGTCCTTTGAGCAGACGGCAAGATCGACTGTGAAATGCCTGCCGACGGCGATGCGTTCCGGCTGGGTGCGATAGGCAACCGCAAACCTCGACGACTCGACCACTTTTGCGCCGGGCAAGGCCGGGACGCAGGCTAGCACTGCCGACGGCGCAAGGAAGATCGCCGAGAGCGCGCAGCGCAGGTTCACTTTTTCTTTTGCATCGGCCCGCCGAAGACCGCTTCGCCGTTGCGATATGCGATGCGCTCGGCGACGTCGGCAGGCAGGTCTTTCATCCAGGCACGCGACCAGTTGGCGTGCTCGATCACATAGGGCCAGCGCTCCGGCGTGAAGCTGTCGGTGCCGACCATGAAGCGATCGGGAAACTCCAGGAACGTTGCGCGCCACTCCGGGCCGATGCGTCCGCCCGAGCCGTGGTCGGTGCGGAAAGCGAGGTCGCACCAGAGGTTCTTGTGCTTCTTGAGCATCTCGCGCAGGCGCTCGGGCTGGTCGAACCCCGAATGCGCCCAGAGGATGCGCGCCTCGGGCCACTGCTTGAACAGCCTTTCGACCGCCTCCGCATCCGAATGGGCATGCAGAAGGAGCTTGTGCTGCGTTGCGAGCTGCACCATGCGGCGCGGTACCGGCAGGTCCGCATCGGCGCCGTACAAATGGAACTCGCCGACCGCGACGTAGGTGTGCTTGGCGAGGCGTTGCTCGAGATAGGTGATCACTGTCTGGTCACGGAACCAGCTCGAGATCTCGCCGCGCGTCCGGTAAGGCCGCAGCGAAGGCAGGATCAGGTCGGGCGCTTCGGCGAACAGCTTCTGGTTGCCGTCGTCATTGGAGCTCGACACCAGCGCGCGCCGCAGGCCGGCCTTGCGCAGGATCGCTATCGCCTCCTTTGGCGGCACGGCCTCCCAGGCGTCGTGGCTGTAGTGCAGGTGCGCATCGAAGATCGGCAGCTCGGCAGCGCTTGCCGGGCTTGCCGCGACGCCCAGGCCTGCCGCGAAAAACAAGGCCGCGAGGGTCTTCATGCCTAGAACGGGATGTCGTCTTCCATGTCGTCGAACTTGCCCGCGGGCTTCTTGGCAGGCGCGGGACGTCCCTCGGCCGGGCGGCCTTCAGGCGGGGGGCCGCCGCGAGAATCCGCATCGCGATCGCCGCCACCCGCACCCTGGCGCCCGCCGAGCATCTGCATCGTGTCGCAGACGATCTCGGTGGTGTACTTGTCCTGGCCTTCCTTGTCCTGCCACTTGCGCGTGCGGAGGCGCCCTTCCACATACACCTGCGAGCCCTTCTTGAGGTACTCGCCGGCGATCTCGGCCAGCCGGTTGAAGAACACCACGCGGTGCCATTCGGTGGCTTCCTTCTTCTCGCCGCTGGTCTTGTCTTTCCATGTGTCGGTGGTTGCAATGCTCACGTTGGTGACCGCGCCGCCCTCCGGCATATAACGCGTCTCGGGATCGCGCCCGAGGTTTCCCACCAGGATTACCTTGTTGATCGAAGCCATGTCTTGTCTCCCGAGTTATGTATCGTATTCGTGTTTTAGCGCCGGCGCGAGAGGGCCTGTCAGCCGCTATGCCGCCGTCGTCTCAACGTTCAACGGGCGACTCCGGGCCGCGTTGACCGGGCGCATACCCGCCACAAGACCCAGCCAGGCCAGCATGAGCACGGCCCCCAGCGCGTAAACCGCGGCCGGCCCGAAGTGCTTCGCCATCCACCCGCCCGCGAGCCCGCCCGCGAAGAGCCCCAACGTTTGCGTAGTGTTATAGACGCCGATTGCGCTGCCGCGTGCGCGCTCCGGCGCAATCCGCGAAACGAGCGAGGGCAGCATCGCCTCGAGCACGTTGAAAGCCGTGAAAAAGAGCAGCAACAGCAAGATAAGCGCGACAAGCCCGTGCGCAAAAGCGAGCGCGGCCTGCACCACGAACATCAACGCGACCGCGCCGGCCATGACCGGCCGCGCCCGGTTTCGCCGATCGGCAAACAGGATCGGCGGGACCATCAACGCAAACGAAACCAGCACCACCGGCAGGTAAGCCTTCCAGTGCGCCGCGAGCGGCAGTCCGGCTTCGATGAGGGCGCCGGGCAGGATCACGAACATCGCCATCTGCACCAGGTGAAGCGAAAAAATCCCGAAGTTGAGCCGCGCCAGTTCGGGATCGGCAAGCACCTGCAATAGCGATGGGGACGGTCCCTGGTCGCGCGCCTTCGCCTTCTCCGCATCCGGCACCACGCCGTAGACCACCCCTATGCCCGCAAGTGCGAGCACGCCGGTCAGCACGAACAGGCCGTCCATGCCGATCCATTCGTAGAGCACCGGCGCTGCGACCAATGAGAAAGCGAAAGTGAAGCCGATCATCGCGCCGATCATGCCCATGGTCTTGGTGCGATGCTCTTCGCGCGTGAGGTCGGCGGCCAGCGCGACCACGACCGACGAGATCGCGCCGGCACCCTGCAAAGCGCGGCCCGCAATCGCCATGTTGATGTCGGTAGCGGTCGCGGCGAGGAAACTTCCGAGCGCAAAGACGATCAGACCGAAGGCGAGCACCGGTTTGCGGCCGAACCGGTCCGAAGCCATGCCGAAAGGAATCTGCAGGATCGCCTGCGCGAGGCCGTAGGCGCCGAGCGCAATCCCGACCAACGTCAGGTTGTCGCCGCCCTCCAGCCGGGGCGCATGCACTGCAAACACCGGCAGGATCAGGAACAGGCCCAGCATGCGCAACCCGAAGAGCGACGCGAGACTTACGCCCGCGCGCAATTCCAATGGGGACATCCGGGAAGCAGGAATGGGATCGACCGCAGACACAGGCGGCATCGTTCTGGACGAAAGAAAGGGTTTATTGCAGTGCGGGAAAGCCGTTATAGTAGCAGGTTAACTTCAGCGGCCTCCGGACCAAACCCGGCGGCTGAAAATGCTTTGATGAGTCCGCCAGACACCTCAACGATCCGCATCCGCGGCGCGCGCACCCACAACCTCAGGAACATCAGCCTCGACCTGCCGAGGAACAAGCTCGTGGTCATCACGGGCCTGTCCGGGTCGGGCAAGTCTTCGCTCGCGTTCGACACGCTCTACGCCGAAGGCCAGCGCCGCTACGTGGAGTCGCTTTCGGCTTACGCGCGCCAGTTCCTGCAGCTCATGGAAAAGCCCGACGTCGACCTGATCGAGGGCCTATCGCCCGCGATTTCGATCGAGCAGAAAGCCACCAGCCACAATCCGCGCTCGACGGTGGGCACGGTGACCGAGATCCACGACTACCTGCGCCTGCTGTTTGCGCGGGTCGGCACGCCCTATTGCCCGGAACACAACCTGCCGCTCCAGGCTCAGTCGGTGGCGCAGATGGTCGACCACGCGCTTTCGCTGCCGGAAGACACGCGCCTCATGATCGTGGCGCCGGTCATCGCCGGCCGCAAAGGCGAGCAGCACGACCTGCTCGACGAGCTCCGCGCCCAGGGCTTCACGCGCGTGCGCATCGACGGCAAGGTGCACGAGCTCGACGCCGCGCCCAAGCTCGCCCGCAACGTGAAGCACACGATCGACGTGGTCATCGACCGGCTTAAAGTGCGCGCCGACGTGAAGCAGCGCCTCGCCGAATCGTTCGAGACCGCGCTGCGCCATGCCGACGGCCGCGCGCTCGCGGTGGAGATGGATGGCGGGAAGGAGCACCTCTTCTCGGCCCGATTCGCCTGCCCGGTCTGCAGCTACTCGCTGGCCGAGCTCGAGCCGCGCCTGTTCTCGTTCAACAATCCCATGGGCGCCTGCCCGACCTGCGACGGGCTGGGGTCGGTCGATTTCTTCGACCCCAAACGCGTCGTCGCCCATCCGAACCTGAGCCTGGCGTCCGGCGCGATCAAGGGATGGGACCGCCGCAACGGGTTTTATTTCTCGATGCTCGGCGCGCTAGCCAAGCATTTTGGGTTTGACATCGAAGCGCCCTGGGAAGTGCTCGACGATGCCGTCCAGCAGATGATCCTGTACGGTTCCGGTAAAGAGAAGATAGCGTTCACTTACCTTACGGAGCGCGGCCGGAGCTCAGTCCGCGAGCACGTCTTCGAAGGTGTGGTGCCGAACCTGGAGCGCCGCTACAAGGAAACCGACTCGGTTGTCGTCAAGGAAGAACTCGCCAAATATCGCAACACGCGCATTTGCCCCGATTGCAACGGCACGCGCCTGCGGCGCGAGGCGCGCCATGTGCGCATCGGCGAGCACCCGATCTTCGAGATTTCGCACTGGCCGCTGAAGACCGCACATTCGTTCTTCTCGAAGCTCGATTTGACCGGCGCCAGGCAGCAGATCGCCGAGCGCATCATCCGCGAGATCGCCAACCGGCTCGAATTCCTCAACGACGTCGGGCTCGACTACCTCTCGCTCGACCGCTCCGCGGAAACCCTGTCCGGCGGCGAGGCGCAGCGCATCCGGCTTGCCTCGCAGATCGGGTCCGGGCTCACGGGCGTCATGTATGTATTGGACGAGCCCTCGATCGGCCTGCACCAGCGCGACAACTCGCGCCTGCTCGAAACGCTCAAGCGCCTGCGCGACCTCGGCAACACGGTGATCGTCGTCGAGCATGACGAGGACGCGATCCTGACCGCCGATCACGTCGTGGACATGGGCCCCGGCGCCGGCGAGGCCGGCGGGCGCATCGTCGCCGAAGGCACGCCGGCCGAAATCCTGGCGAACCCGGAGTCGATGACCGGCAAGTATCTTTCGCGCAAGCTCAAGATCGACGTGCCGGGGCTGCGCCACCGCCCCAGCAAGAAGATGCTGCGCATCCGCGGCGCAAGCGGCAACAACCTGAAGGAGGCGAACCTCGACCTTCCGATAGGACTCTTCGTCTGCGTGACCGGCGTTTCGGGCTCCGGCAAATCCACGCTGATCAACGACACGCTCTATGCAGCCGTCGCCCGCGCCTTGTACGGCAGCTCGCTCGAGCCGGCGCCGTTCCAGTCGATGTCGGGCGTCGACCAGTTCGACAAGGTCATCAGCGTCGACCAGAGCCCCATTGGCCGCACGCCGCGCTCGAACCCAGCAACTTACACCGGCCTGTTCACGCCGATCCGCGAATTGTTCGCAGGCGTGCCCGAGGCGCGCGCGCGCGGCTACGACGCCGGGCGGTTCTCGTTCAACGTCAAGGGCGGCCGCTGCGAAGCCTGCCAGGGCGATGGCGTGATCAAGGTCGAGATGCATTTCCTTCCCGACATCTATGTGCCGTGCGACGTCTGCCATGGCAAGCGCTACAACCGCGAGACGCTCGAAGTCCTCTACAAGGGCCGCTCGATCGAGCAGGTGCTGCAGATGACGGTGACCGAGGCGCACGAGTTCTTCTCGGCGGTGCCGGCCGTCGCACGCAAGCTGCATACCTTGCTGGACGTGGGCCTGGGCTACCTCCGCCTGGGGCAGTCGGCAACAACCCTGTCCGGCGGCGAGGCGCAGCGCGTCAAGCTCTCGCTCGAACTCTCCAAGCGCGACACCGGCCGAACGCTCTACATCCTCGACGAGCCGACCACCGGCCTGCATTTCCACGACATCAAGATGCTGCTCGAGGTGCTGCATCGCTTGCGCGATGCCGGCAATACCGTCGTGGTGATCGAGCACAACCTCGACGTGATCAAGACCGCCGACTGGATCGTCGATCTCGGGCCCGAAGGCGGCGACGGCGGCGGCCAGATCCTGGTCGAGGGCACCCCGGAAACCGTGGCCGGCACGCCCAAGAGCTACACCGGCCGGTACCTGCGCGAAGTGCTTGATCTGCCTGCCCCGAAAAAGCGCGTAGCGGCCGGCTAGCGGTGCTGTTTGCGGGCAAGCAAGCCCGCGCTGCGCGGTTGTAGCGCCCCGGGCTTCGTGTTTGAATAGGGCATGCTTTCTGCTTTGCTCCCCGGATGTTGCCGAGGGGCGACGTAAGCACACCACCGGGGAGTGACACCATGAATCGTCGAATCCGCATTTTTGCGGCCGCATGCATTGCCGCGGCCGCGAGTCTCGCGCCGCCTGCAGGCGCCCAGCAGAAAGTCCTCAAGTTCATCCCGCAGGCCGACCTGCGCATCCTCGACCCGATAGCGACCACCGCCTACATCACGCGCAACCACGGCTACATGGTGTACGACACCCTGCTGGCCATGGACGAGAAGTTCCAGGTGAAGCCGCAGATGCTCGAAAAGTGGGAGATCAGCAAGGACCAGCTCACCTACACGTTCACGTTGCGCGACGGCCTCAAGTTCCATGACGGCGTCGCGGTCAAGTCGGCCGACTGCATTGCCTCGATCGACCGCTGGTCGAAACGAGACGCGCTCGGGCAGAAACTCGCGGAAGCGAGCGAATCGTGGACCGCGGTCAACGACAAGACTTTCCGCCTCAAGCTCAAGAAGGCCTTCCCGCTTGCCTTGGAGGCGCTCGCCAAGCCTTCGTCGAACGTGCCGTTCATCATGCCGGAGCGCATCGCCAAGACCGACGCGTTCAAGAACATCGACGACCCCACCGGCTCGGGCCCCTTCAAGATGGTCAAGGCCGAATGGGTGCCGGGCAACAAGGTGGTGTACGTCAAGAACACCGACTACGTGCCGCGCAAGGAGCCCTCCTCCTGGGCCTCGGGCGGCAAGGTCGTCAAGGTCGATCGCGTCGAGTGGATCTACATTCCCGATTCGGCGACCGCCGCCGCGGCGCTGAATGCAGGCGAAGCCGACTGGTGGGAACAGATGCCGCCGGACCTTATCCCGCTGCTTTCCAAGAACAAGGAAATCACGGTCAAGAACATCGACCCGCTCGGCTCGATGGGCATGATCCGCTTCAACTTCCTGCACCCGCCGTTCAACAACCCGAAGATGCGCCAGGCGCTGCTGTACGCGGTCAACCAGCAGGACTATGTGATCGGCATCGCGGGCGACCCGAAGAACGGCAAGCCCTGCTACTCGTACTACACCTGCGGCACGCCCCTGGCCTCTGAGATCTCCGCCGAGCCGCTCAAGGGCGCGCGCAACCTCGACAAGGCCAGGCAGCTCATCAAGGAGTCGGGCTACAAGGGCGAGAAGATCGTCATCATCGACGCCACGGACCAGCCGATAGTGCATGCGCAGTCGCTGCTAACGCTCGACATGCTCAAGAAATTGGGGCTCAACGCCGAAGTGCAGGCCGGCGACTGGGGCACGCTGATTACGCGCCGCGCGGTCAAGGAGCCGGTCGAGAAAGGCGGCTGGTCGATCTTCCACACCTGGCTGGTCGGCCCGGACATGGTGAATCCGGCGGTCAATTTCCCGATCCGCGGCACCGGCGAGAAGGCCTGGTTCGGCTGGCCGACGGACCCGAAGATCGAGGAGTTGCGCGAAGCCTGGTTCAACGCCACTGACGCCGCCGCCTCCAAGAAGGCCGCGAGCGCCGTGCAGCAGCGCGCGTTCGAGTTCGTGCCTTTCATCCCCACCGGCCAGTTCATCCTGCCGACCGCGTTCCGCTCGAACATCTCCGGCGTGATCATCGCGCCGATCGCCTTCCTCTGGAACATCGAGAAGAAATAGCCCGGCGCCCGGCGAAGGAACCCACCCACCGGTGCTCGCCTATGTAATCCGGCGCCTGTTCGCGACCATTGCCGTCATGGCGGTGGTCGCGTTCTTCGTCTTCTCGCTGCTCTACCTGACCCCCGGCGACCCCGCGGCGGTCATTGCCGGCGATGCCGCCACCAGCGACGACATCGCGCGCATCCGCGCGGGCCTGGGGCTGGATGAGCCCTTCCTCGTGCGCTTCGGCGGATGGGTGTGGGCGCTGCTGCACGGCGACCTCGGCGTCTCCATTTTCACGAACCTGCCGGTCACGCACCTCATCGGCCAGCGCGTCGAGCCGACGCTTGCACTCACGCTGTGCACGCTGCTCATCTCGGTGCTGGTCGCCGTCCCGCTCGGCGTGATCGCCGCGGCGCGCGCCGGCAGCTGGTCCGACCGCGCGGTGATGGCCTTCTCGGTGCTCGGCTTCTCGCTGCCGGTCTTCGTCTTCGCCTACATCCTGATCACGGTCTTCTCGATCGAGCTCAAATGGCTGCCGGTGCAGGGCTACCGCAATTTCGGCGAGAACAGTTTTTGGGACTGGCTGCGTCACCTGATCCTGCCGAGCATTGCGCTTGGCACGGTGTACATCGCGCTCATTGCGCGCATCACGCGCGCGAGCATGCTCGACGTGCTCTCGCAGGACTACATCCGCACCGCCCAGGCCAAGGGCCTCGCGCCGGCGCCGGTGCTGGTCGGCCATGCGCTCAAGAACGCGGCGATCCCGATCATGACCATCATCGGCATCGGCATCGCTCTGCTCATCAGCGGCGCGATCGTCACCGAGACCGTGTTCGCGATTCCCGGCATCGGCCGGCTCACGGTGGACGCGATCCTGCGGCGCGACTACCCGGTGATCCAGGGCGTCACGCTGCTCTTCTCGGCGATCTACGTGGTGATCAACCTGCTGGTGGACCTTTCCTACATGCTGTTCGACCCGCGCATCCGGTTCTGATGGCGACGGCCACGCTAGCGGCACCGGTTTCCGCTTCGCCGACGCTGCGCCAGTTCCGCGAGGCGTTCCGGCGGCACCCGACCGCAATCGCAGGCGGCATCGTGCTGCTCGCCATGATCCTGGTCGCGTTGCTGGCGCCGTGGCTTGGCACCGTCGACCCGCAGGCAGTCACGCCGATCAAGCGCCTGAAGCAGCCCTCGGCCGAGTTCTGGTTCGGCACCGACATGCTGGGCCGCGATGTCTACAGCCGCGTCCTCTACGGCACGCGAGTATCGCTTTCCATCGGCATCGCGGTGGCTTTCTTCAGCATCCTCGTGGGTCTGGCCATCGGCCTCATCACCGGCTACCTGCGCTGGCTCGATGCGGTGGTGATGCGCATCATGGACGGCCTCATGTCGATCCCGCCGGTGCTGCTCGCGATCTCGCTCATGGCGCTCACGCGCGCAAGCATCGAGAACGTGATCCTCGCGATCACCCTGGCGGAGGTGCCGCGCGTGGTGCGCCTAGTTCGAAGCCTGGTCCTCACCCTGCGCGAGCAGCCTTATGTCGAGGCTGCCGTGGCCGCAGGCACCAGCCTGCCGAAGATCCTCCTGCGCCACATCCTGCCGAATACCACGGCGCCGCTCCTCGTGCAGGGCACCTACATCTGCGCCTCCGCGATGATCACCGAGGCGATCCTCTCCTTCATCGGCGCCGGCACGCCGCCGAACATCCCGAGCTGGGGAAACATCATGGCCGAGGCGCGCAGCCTCTTCCAGATCGCCGGCTACCTCATCTTCTTCCCCGGCGTCTGCCTCTCGCTCACGGTGCTCGCGGTCAACCTGCTCGGTGACGGCATGCGCGATGCCCTCGACCCGCGCCTCGCGAGGCGGATGTAATGGCCGCCGTTCCGCCCCCCCCGCTGCTCGAGGTCGAGGGCCTCAAGACACATTTCTTCACGCGCGACGGCGTCGTCCGCGCCGTGGACGGTGTGTCGTTCACGGTGCAGGCCGGCGAAACGCTCGCGATCGTCGGCGAATCCGGCTGCGGCAAGAGCGTGACTTCGCTCTCGATCCTGCGGCTGATCGCCTCGCCGCCCGGCCGCACGGTGGCCGGCAGCATCCGCTTCGAGGGGCGCGACCTGCTCGCGCTGAGCGAGCCCGAGATGCGCAAGGTCCGAGGCAACGAGATCTCGATGATCTTCCAGGAGCCGATGACCTCGCTGAACCCGGTGCTGACGATCGGCCGGCAGATCGCCGAGGCGCTGGTCCTGCATCGCGGCATGAGCCAGTCCGAAGCGTGGAAAAAAGCCGTCGAGATGCTCGCGCTGGTCAACATCCCGGAACCTGCGCGCCGTGTCGGCGAGTATCCGCACCAGCTTTCCGGCGGCATGCGCCAGCGCGTCATGATCGCGATGGCGCTCGCCTGCAGCCCGCGCCTGCTGATCGCGGACGAGCCGACCACGGCGCTCGACGTAACGATCCAGGCGCAGATCCTCGACCTCATGCGCGGGCTCAAGGAAAAAACCGGCGCGGCGATCGTATTGATTACGCACGACCTCGGCGTGGTGGCCGAGATGGCGCAACGCGTGATCGTGATGTACGCCGGCCGCAAGGTCGAAGAGGCCCAGGTCGACGATTTGTTTGCGCGGCCCCGTCACCCATATACGCGAGGCTTGCTGCATTCGATCCCGCGCCTCGGCGCGACTGCCTCCGGCGAGCGGGTGAGGCTCGAGGAAATCCGCGGCATGGTGCCCTCAATGCGCGAGGAGATTCCCGGTTGCGTATTCGCCCCGCGCTGCGCTTACGCGACCGAACGCTGTCGCACCGAGTACCCGCCGCTCGAAGAGAAAGCCGGCGGGCACTGGGTGGCGTGCTGGGAAGCCGACCGCCTCGGCGTGCCCGGATGAGCGCCGTCCTGAAACCCGGAGCCACGCCGGACCACACCCTGCTGCGGGTCTCGCACCTCACCAAGCATTACCCGATCCGCAAGGGCGTTTTCTCGCGCATCAGCGGCCAGGTCCACGCGGTGGACGACGTGAGCTTCTGGATCGCCGAGGGCGAGACGCTCGGCCTCGTGGGCGAGTCCGGCTGCGGCAAGTCGACCACCGGCAAGGCGGTGCTTCGGCTCACGGAGGTGACTTCGGGCGAGATCGCCTGGCGCGGCAAGCGCATCGACTCGCTGCCGCCGGGCGAAATGCGCGCGCATCGCCGCGAGCTGCAGGCCGTGTTCCAGGACCCGTACTCGTCGCTCAATCCGCGCATGCGCGCCGAGGACATCGTCGCCGAGCCGATCCGAAACTTCGAGGACCGCTCGCCAGCGCAGATCCGCGATCGCGTGGCGCACCTCTTCGAGCGCGTCGGCCTGCGCGCCGACCAGATGGTGAAGTACCCGTACGAGTTTTCCGGCGGGCAGCGCCAGCGGCTCGGCATTGCGCGCGCGCTTGCGCCCAATCCCAGCCTCATCGTCTGCGACGAGCCGGTGTCCGCGCTCGACGTGTCGGTGCAGGCGCAGGTCATCAACCTGCTCATGGACCTGCAGGACGAGCTGGGCCTGTCCTACCTCTTCATCGCGCACGACCTTGCGGTGGTCGAGCACATCAGCCACCGCGTGGCGGTGATGTACCTCGGCAAGATCGTCGAGATCACCGACAAGCGCACGCTGTTCGCCAACCCGCAGCACCCGTATACCGAGGCGCTGCTCTCGGCGGTGCCGCTGCCGGACCCGAAGGCAGCGCGCAAGCGCATCATCCTTTCCGGCGACGTTCCCAGCCCCGTGAATCCGCCGCCGGGCTGCCGCTTCCATACGCGCTGCCCGGTCGCCGTCGGCCGCTGCCGCGTCGAAGCGCCGCTGATGCGCCGCACCGCGCCCGGGCACTTTGTGGCCTGCCACCTGCGCGAAGGCGCACCGGTTGACCCCGTCGATCCGGCGTCGCCGGCCGCCGCCGCGATCAGCTAAGCGCCAGGCGCGGCTCCGCGCCGCCGAGCTCCCACGTCAGCCGCTTCGAATGGAATTGCGCGAGGCTGTCGCGGTGGCCGATCGATACCAGCGTGGTGTTTGGCAATCGAGCCTGAAGCAATGCATAGAGGTCGGCCTGCGCCTGTTCCGGCAACGCCGAGCTTGCCTCGTCGAGGAAGAGCCAGTCGGGCTTGTTGATCAGCGCTCGCGCGAAGGCCACTCGCTGCTGCTCGCCACCCGATAACACCTGCCCCCAGTTTTCCTCACGCGCGAGATCCGGCGCAAGCGAACCCAGGCCGACCGCCGTCAGCGCGTCGGCCACGTTCTGGTCGCCAACCGATTCGGCCTGCGCCGGATAGGCCACCGCGTTCTTGAGCGTACCGATCGGAAGGTAGGCCTTCTGCGGCAGGAACAGCAGCTGCGCGCCCTTGGGCAGGCCGATCTTGCCTGTCCAGTACGGCCAGATCCCTGCAAGCGCGCGGAAGAGCGTGGACTTGCCCGATCCCGACGGGCCGGTGACGAGAACGTTCTCGCCGCGCGCCAGGTGCACGTTCGTATCCGAGAGCAGCGGCGTGCCCTGCGGCAGCGTGAGCCCGAGATGCTCGATCGTGAGGCCGGCATCCGCGCCATCGGCGCGCTCGCCCTTCTGCGTCCTTGCCGCTTCCTGCGCGCGTGCGATCGCCTGCTCGAAGCCGGTGAGGCGATCCACGGTCGCTTTCCACGAAGCGAAGCTCGAATACGCGCTGATGAACCACGACAGCGCGCTCTGCACCTGCCCGAAGGCCGACGCCGTCTGGAAGATCGTCCCCAGGGGCGCGGCGCCAGAGAAATAGCGCGGCGCGGCGACCACGAAAGGGAAGATGATCGCCAGCTGGCCGTAAAAGGAGGTGAACCACGAGAGCTGCTTTTGCTTGAGCATGATCGACCACCAGTTCGAGATCACCGCGCCGAACCGGCCGGTGAAATTCGCATGCTCGCCTGCCTCGCCGCGGTAGAGGGCCACGCCCTCGCTGTTCTCGCGCAGGCGGATCAACGAGAAGCGGAAATCGGCCTCGGCCTTCTGCCTCTGGAAGTTGAGCCCGATGAGCGGCTTGCCGATCAGGTGCGTGATCCCGGTGCCGGCGATCGCATACACGAGCGCGACCCAGACCATGTAACCGGGAATGCTATAGCCCGCGACCTCGAGCGCGCCCGAGATGCTCCACAGGATACCGACGAAGGACACCAGCGTGACCACGGCCGAAAGCAGCCCGAGCGAGAGCGTGAGCGTGAGGTCGACGAAGATGTTGAGGTCGTCGGCGATCCGCTGGTCCGGGTTGTCGGTACCCTTGTCCAGCAATTGCAGCCGGTAATACGCCTGCCCGTCGAGCCACTTGGAAAGATAGCGCTCGGTGAGCCACGCGCGCCACTCGATCATGAGCATCTGCTGCAGATACTGCTTGTACACCGCGAGCACGATGAAGATCACCGCCAGCACCGTGAACCGGCCGAGCTCGAGGTAGAAGCCGAGGCGGTCCTTGGTCTCGAAGGTGTTGTAGAACTCCTTGTTCCACGAGTTGAACTGCACCTCGATCCAGACCAGCGCGAGGGTAAAGCCGACCACGGAAGCGAGCAGGACCACGCCCCTGCGGCGCTGGTCCGAGACCCAGTAAGGCCGTGCCAGCGCCCAGAAAGCGGACCAGAACGCAGACCGGGATGCTGCAGCGGATGTGTTGCCTGGCATGGAAAAGCTCCGAAGTAACGATGACTCGCGCGAGTTTACAGAAGGCTGTCATTGGCGCGAGAATGACCGCCCTTGCGATAGTCAACTATGACAGCCAATAAAGTTTTCCGTTTCGCGCCGCCCGCCGAGCACCGTGCAAGGCACCTCTTCGTCTTCCTGCACGGCGGCGGGGCAACGCCCGAGTCGATGATCTCGGTGGCCTTCAAGTTCCAGGCGCGCTTTCCGAGCGCGGCATTGGTGGTGCCGAGCAGCTTCGAACCCCAGGACGAGGACGAGTCGTCGCGGCCGGCCTATTCGATGGTCGCGATGGACAACGCCAGCCAGATCGAAAGGCTCGACTCCATCCTGCCGCGCGTCGAGGACATCGTGCGCCGCGAGCAAACCAACTCCGGGGTCAAGGCGCAAGGCACGGTGCTCATCGGCTTTTCGCAAGGCGGCACGGTGGCGCTCGAAGCCGTCAAGCAGTATCCGGGGCTGGCGGGCGCCGTGGTTGCCTACTCGGCGCGCTTCGCGCAGCTGCCGCTGGCCGGCGCGAGCATCAACGCCCGCGTGCATCTTGTCCACGGCGAGCACGACGCGGTCGTCTCGCGCGTGCATTCCGAACGCGCGGCGCGGGTGCTTGCCGCGCTTCACGTGCCGGTCACGCTCGACATCGTCGAAGACCTCGGGCATGCGCTCAGCCACCATGCGGTGAGCTTGGGGTCGCTGCGCCTGCTGCAAGGGATCTACGAAGGGCGCAAGGCGACGCTGCACTAGCGCTCGCGGACCAGGCTTGGACCACCAACCGGCACCGCAGGACCAGCAGCACTGGTTCCAGCTCGTCTTCGAGAGCACCAGCGACCTCATGGCGGTGCACCGCGTCGAAGAAGACGGCCGCTTCGTTTTCGAGCATATCAACCGCAGCCTGCGCCTCTATCACGCTTCGGCCCGCCCCGGCATCGATGCCGGCCGCTGGATCGGCCGCGACGTGGTGAACGTCATGCGCGAGGAACTCGGCTTCGATGCCGAGCGGCGCGCGAAGACCCTCGAGCCCTACCATGCGGCAGTGAGCTCCGGCCAGGTGCAGCCGGTGGTGCACGTGGCCGGCGACGGCCCGGCCGCGCGGCACCGCGAAGGCGTGATCACGCCGCTCAAGGATTCCAGGGGGCGCGTCACCCACCTCTTCTATCGGGGCGCGGACATCACGGAGCGGCTCAAGGCCGAGAGCGAGCTGCGCCGCAGCGCCGAGCGCTTCGAAACCGTGTTCGAGCTCTCGCCGGTGCCCATCGTCGTCGGCGCAATCGAAGACGGGCGCTATCTCGCGGTCAACGAGGCCTGGCTGCAGCTGCACGGATATTCGCGGCAGGAGCTGGAAGGCCACGGTTCCCTGAGTCTCGGTGTGTGGGCAGACCCGGCCGACCGCGCGCGCCTCGTCGAAATGATCTCGAAGGGCACGCCGGTCCGGCGCGTCCCGATCCGCTTCCGCAAGAAATCGGGCGAAGTGTTCGAAACGCTCTACTCGGCGACGCTCGCCGAATGGAAAGGCGAGCGCGCGGTAATTGCCACCCCGCAGGACGTGACCGAGCTGCGCCAGGCCGCCGCCGAGATCCGCCTGCTCAACGAGACGCTGGAAGCGCGGGTCGCGCAGCGCACGCGCGCGCTCGAGCAGGCCAACCAGGAGCTCGAGGCGTTCTCGTACACGGTCTCGCACGACCTGCGGGCGCCTCTGCGGGCGATCACCGGCTTCAGCGCGCTGCTCGGCCAGCGGCCCGGGATTGCGAGCGATGCCGAAGGCGCCGACTACGCGCGCCGCGTCACCGCCGCGGCCTCGCGCATGGGCACCATCGTCGATGCGCTGCTCGACTTCTCGCGGCTCTCGCGCCAGGACCTCGCCAACCGGCGCGTCGACCTCGCCGCGGAGGTGGAGGCGATCATCGCCGAGTTCGGCGAGGTCACGGCCGGGCGGGGCCTGCGCTGGAAGGTCGGCGCGCTGCCGGCCGTGAACGGCGACCCGACGCTGCTGCGCCTGGTGCTGCAGAACCTGCTCGACAACGCCATCAAGTACAGCGCGCGGCGGGCCGACCCGGTCATCGAGATCGACGCGACGCAAGCCGGCGGCGAAACCGTGGTGCGCGTCAAGGACAACGGTATCGGCTTCGAGATGCAGTACGCCGCCAAGGTGTTCGGCGTATTCGAAAGATTGCATGCGGACGGCGAGTTCGAGGGCACGGGCATCGGCCTCGCGAACGCGCAGCGCATCGTGCAGCGGCACGGCGGGCGCATCTGGTGCGAGGCCACGCCCGGCGAAGGCGCCACGTTCTACTTTTCACTGCCGCTCAACCCGCCCGGGAAAGCAAAACTTTTAAAACCGTAGAATCAATAGCCGAGCGGCCTGTAGGCAAGTTAGATTGCCAATTCCGGCATATTCACGAACAGATCCAGGGCCTCCGGGTTGGCCAGCGCATCGGTGTGCCTGACCTTCATGCCGTGCACCACCGACTTCACCGCAAGCTCCACGACCTTGCCGTTGCGCGTGCGCGGGATGTCCGGCACCTGCACGATCCGCGCCGGCACATGGCGCGGAGTGGTGTTCTCCCGGATCTGCCGGCGGATGCGTTCCTCGAGCGCCGCATCCAGCTTGAGGCCCGGCCGCAGGCGCACGAAGAGCACCACGCGGGTATCAGTCGGCTGCTCGCGCGGCCAGAGCTGGCCGATGGCCACCGATTCCTCGACCGCATCGATTTTCTCCACCTGCCCGTAGATTTCCGCGGTGCCTATGCGCACCCCGCCGGGGTTGAGCGTCGCGTCCGAGCGGCCGTAGACGATCATGGTTTCGCGCTCGGTGAGCTCGCACCAGTCGCCGTGGCACCAGACGTTGGGGAAGCGCTCGAAATACGCGGCGTGGTAGCGCGAGCCGTCCGGGTCATTCCAGAAGCCCACCGGCATTGAGGGAAACGAATTCACGCACACCAGCTCGCCCTTCTCGCCGACCAGCTCGCTGCCTTCCTCATCGTAGACGCGCACATCCATCGCGAGGCCACGGCATTGCAGTTCGCCGCGATGAACCGGCAGGATCGGGTTGGCATCGGCGAAGCCCGCCATGATGTCGGTGCCCCCCGAGATGGACGACAGGCACACGTCCTTCTTCACTTCGCGGTAAACGTAATCGTAGCTCTCCGGCACCAGCGGCGAGCCGGTCGAGATGATCATTCGCACGGAGCCAAGATCGTGCGTCTTGCCGGGCTTCAGGCCGCGCTTGGCGATCGCGTCGATGAACTTGGCCGACGTGCCATATTGGGTAAAGCGCTCGGCCTGGCAGAAATCAAAAGTGATCGCGCCGTCGCGCGCGAATGGCGAGCCGTCGTACGCCATGACCGCGGCCTCGGCGCAAAGCCCGGCAAAGAGCAGGTTCCACATCACCCAGTTGCAGGTGGTGTAGTAGTAGAAACGGTCGTCCGGCCGCACGTCGAAGTGCAGCTTGTACATCTTCAGGCCGGAAAGCAGCGACCCGCCGGTGCCGTGCACGATGCACTTGGGCTTGCCGGTGGTGCCCGAGGTGAAGAGGATGTAGAGCGGGTGGTCGAAGGACACCTGCTCGAACTCGATCTCGCCAGCCTTGTACGGCGCGATCCAGTCGGCAAGGTGCACCCCATCCCGGATCGGCGAAACGTCGGGCGTCGCGCCCAGGTTGGGAACCACGACCACCTGCTTCACGCTCGGAAGCTGCGCGACGATCTCGCCCACGCGCGCAATCGACCCGTGCGTCTTGCCGTTGTAGAGATAGCCGTCCGCGCAGAAGAGCAGCTTCGGCGCGGTCTGCCCGAACCGGTCGAGCACGCCGTCGGTGCCGAAATCCGGCGAGCATGAGGACCAAACCGCTCCCACCGAAATCGCCGCGAGCGCCAGCACGCAGGTCTCCGGCATGTTGGGGATGAAGGCGGCGACGCGGTCGCCCGGCTTGAGCCCGGCGGCGCGCATCGCCTGCGCTGCGCGCGACACCTGCGCATGCAGCTGGCCGTACGACGTCCGGCTGCGAAACCCGGTCTCGTCCCAGAACACGATGGCATCTGCGGCGTCACGCCGGCGCAGCAGGTTCTCCGCAAAATTGAGGCGCGCCTCGGGAAACCACTTGGCGCCCGGCATCTTGTGCCCGTCGACGAGGATGCGCTCGCCCTTGCGGCCGCGGACCCCGCTCCAGTCCCAGAACGCGCTCCAGAAGGATTGGCTTACGTCGCAGGACCAGCGGTAGAACGCCGGATAGGTGTTGAATTTCAGGCCGAAGCGGTGGACGCAATAGCGCGCAAACTGCGTGACCTGCGCCGATTCGATCGCCGCCTGCGAAGGCGACCACATTTTTTTCGCCGCGCCCATTGGGGGATCCGAAGGAGATGTGCGCGCAATTATAATTGCCGTCATGGGCGCAACCGACGCAGCAAAGGACATCGCGGATTTCTGGGACGGCGAGATCGTGCCGGCCCTGACCGAGTACATCCGCATCCCGGCCAAGTCGCCGCATTTCGACCGCGACTGGCAGGCGCACGGGCACGTTGAGGCCGCCGTGCAATTCGCGGCCAAATGGTGCGGGAAGCACAAGCTGCCCGGCATGACGATCGAAGTCGTGCGCATCCGGGATCGCACGCCGGTGCTCTACGTGGAGGTCGCCGGCGACGCGCGCGAAACCGTCCTCGTCTACGGCCACCTCGACAAGCAGCCCGAGATGACCGGCTGGCGCGAAGGGTACGGCCCGTGGACCCCGGTGATCGAGGACGGCAAGCTCTACGGCCGCGGCGGCGCGGACGACGGCTATGCCGTGTTCTGCGCACTCTCGGCGCTCAAGGCCGTCAAGGCGTCGGGCCGCCCGCATGCGCGAGTGGCCATGCTGATCGAATGCTGCGAGGAGAGCGGCAGTTACGACCTGCCCGCGTACCTCGACCTGCTCGCGCCGCGCATCGGCCCGCCGGCACTGGTCCTCGGCCTCGACTCGGGCTGCGGCAACTACGACCAGCTCTGGGGCACGACTTCGCTGCGCGGCCTCGTCAACGGGGTGCTCACCGTCGAGGTGCTGACCGAGGGCGTGCATTCGGGTGACGCCAGCGGCGTGGTGCCGTCGAGCTTCCGGATCGCGAGGCAACTGCTCGACCGGATCGACTCCGCGGAGAGCGGGCGCGTAAAAGGCGCTGCGTTCCATGTGCAGGTGCCGCCCGAGCGCACCGAGCAGGCGAAGATGGCCGCGAAGGTGCTCGGCGAAACCATTCATGCGAAGTTTCCTTTTGCCGGCGGCACGCAGCCAATGCACAAGGACCTTGCCGAGCTGGTGCTCAACCGCACCTGGCGGCCGATGCTTTCGGTCACCGGCGCCGCCGGCCTGCCGTTGCCTGCGAACGCGGGCAACGTGCTGCGGCCGCAGACCCAGCTCGTGCTCTCGCTGCGAATCCCGCCGACGCTGCAAGGCGAGGCCGCGGCGGTCACGCTCAAGCGGATCCTGGAAACCGACCCGCCATACGGCGCCAGGGTGACTTTCGACTACGGCCAGTCCGCCACCGGCTGGCATGCACCGCCGACCGCACCGTGGCTTGAGAAATCGATCGACGGCGCCTCCAGCCGGCACTATGGAAAGCCGGCGATGTGGATGGGCGAAGGCGGCACGATCCCCTTCATGGCGATGCTCGGGCAGAAATTCCCCGAGGCCCAGTTCCTGATCACCGGCGTGCTCGGCCCGCATTCGAATGCGCACGGCCCGAACGAATTCCTGCACATCGGCTACGCGAAGAAGCTCACCGCCTGCGTCGCCGACATCATTGCCGACCACGCCGCCCAGCTGAAGTAGCGCTACTCCGCCTGCGGCTTGCGCAGCGTCGAAAGGTGCGGCTGCGTGAGCACCTCTGGGCGCAATACATCGTCGAGCTGCTGCCGGGTCATGAGGCCGCGCGCCAGCACGATGTCCGCCACGCGCCCGCCGGTTGCGAGCGCCTCGCGCGCGACGTCGGTGGCATTCGCATAGCCGATGATCGGGTTCAGCGCGGTCACCAGGCCGATCGAGCGGTCGACCGAAGCCTTGAGGTATTCGCGGTTGGCGGTGATGCCTTTCACGCAGCGCTCGCCGAGCGTGCGGCAGCCGGCCGCAAGGTGCGCGATGCTCTTGAAAAGGCTGTGCGCAATGATCGGCTCGAAGGCATTGAGCTGCAGTTGCCCGCCCTCGGCTGCGAAGCTCACGGTGATGTCGTTGCCGATGACCTCGAAGGCGATCTGGTTCACGACCTCGGGAATCACCGGGTTGACCTTGCCTGGCATGATCGACGAGCCGGCCTGCACTGCCGGCAGGTTGATCTCGCCGAACCCCGCGCGTGGCCCGGAAGAAAGCAGGCGCAGGTCGTTGCAGGTCTTGGAAAGCTTGACTGCAATCCGTTTCAGCACGCCCGAGAGCTGCACGAACGAGCCGGCGTCCTGCGTCGCCTCGACGAGGTTGGCCGCCGTGACCAATTGCATGCCGGCGATTTCCGAGAGCCGCTTGCACACCAGCGCCGCGTAGTCCGGGTGCGCGTTGATGCCGGTGCCGATCGCGGTCGCGCCAAGGTTCATCTCGCGCACCAGCGCGGCCGCTTCCTGCAGGCGGTCCTCGTCCTCCCCCAGCATCACCGCATAGGTGCTGAATTCCTGCCCGAGCGTCATCGGCACCGCGTCCTGCAGTTGCGTGCGGCCCATCTTGAGCACGTCGGCGAACTCCACGGCCTTGGCCGCGAACGCCTCGCGCAGGGTTTTCATCTCGGCCGCCAGGCGCCGGATGCCGAAATTGAGCGCCACCTTGATCGCCGTCGGGTAGACGTCGTTGGTGCTCTGGCTCATGTTGACGTCGTCCATCGGGTGCAGGAATTTGTACTCGCCCCTGGCATGCCCGAGGATCTCCAGCGCGCGGTTGGCGATGACCTCGTTGGCGTTCATGTTGGTCGACGTGCCCGCGCCGCCCTGGATCACGTCGACGACGAACTCCCGGGCCAGGGCCCCGGCGCCGATCTCCTCGCAGGCCTTGGCGATCGCCGCGGCCTTGGCCGCATCCAGCAGGCCGAGCTCGCAGTTGGCGAGCGCCGCCGCGTGCTTCACGCAGGCAAGCGCGGCGATGAGGTCAGGGTAGATCGAGATCGGCGTGCCGGTGATCGGGAAATTCTCGAGCGCGCGCAACGTGTGCACGCCGTAGTAGGCCGCCGCTGGCACTGCGCGGTCGCCGAGAAGGTCGTGCTCGATGCGTTCGGGTGCATTCATGCGGCCTCCTGCCCAATCGTGGGGCAGGCCCATTCTAGGCCAGCCGGCGCGCCCGCTCGCTTGACAGCCCCCCGTACGAGTACCCAGAATCTCGCGCGCATCCAGCCCATCCCCGGGCATAAGGGGCCTGCCCCGCCGGCGGTTATTCCGCTGCGGGTACCCACTACCAAGGAGTAAGCATGAAGTTCCCTCGCACCGTTGTCACAACTGCGGTCGCCGCCCTCGTCAGCGCCGCGTTCGCCGTCCCCGCCCAGGCCCAGACCATCGACAAGGTCAAGAAGTCCGGCGAAATCACGATGGGCGTGCGCGAGTCGTCGGCCCCGCTCTCGTTCACGCTCGGCGCCGGGCAGTTCACCGGCTATCACGTCGAGCTCTGCCAGGCGATCGTCGACAACATGAAGAAAATGACCGGCGGCAACATCAAGGTCAACTACATGCCTGTGACTTCGCAGAACCGCATCCCGCTCACGCAGAACGGCACCGTGGACATGGAGTGCGGCTCGACCACCAACAACGCTGCGCGCCAGAAAGACGTGTCCTTCGGCCTCACCACGTTCGTGACCGAAGTGCGCACCGCGGTGAAAGCCAATTCCGGCATCACCTCGGTGTCGCAGCTCAACGGCAAAAACCTCGCGACGACCACCGGCACGACGTCGGTGCAGACGCTGCGCAAGTACGAGCGCGCCGGCAAGATCGACTTCAAGGAGATCTACGGCAAGGACCACTCGGATTCGTTCCTGCTCCTCGAGACCGGCCGTGCCGATGCCTTCGTGATGGATGACAACATCCTCGCCGGCCTCATCGCGACCTCGAAGAACCCGGCCGACTACCGAATCGTCGGCGAAGTGCTCTCGGTCGAGCCGATCGCGATCATGATCCGCAAGGACGACCCGACGATGAAGAAACTCGCCGACGACACGATCCGCGACATGATGAAGTCCGGCGCGCTCGACAGGCTCTACACCAAGTGGTTCATCTCGCCGATCCCGCCCAAGAACACGAGCGTGAACCTGCCGATGGGCGCGACGCTGAAAGCCCTGCTCTCCACGCCGAACGACAACCCGATGGAAGCCTACGCAAAGTAGTCCCGGCTTTCGGCAATCTGACGAACAATAGAAATCCAACGCGCCCCGCGGGGCGCGTTTTTTTTGCCCGGACGCCCTTTCGCCGGGCGCGCTTATTGCCCTACACTGGGCACGGGGAGAGCATATAAATGAACTTTCGCTGGGAATGGGAAGTCTTCCTCCGCGACACTGGCGGAGACCAAACGTACCTGGCATGGCTGATGTCGGCGTGGGGCTGGACCCTGTCCGTAGCCGCATGCGCCACGGTCGTCGCCTTCGTGCTCGGTTCCGTTGTCGGCACCATCCGCACCACGCCGAGCCCCTGGCTGGTGCGCATCGGCAATGCGTGGGTGGAACTGTTCCGCAATATCCCCCTGCTGGTGCAGATCTTCCTCTGGTATCACGTCATCCCGGCGGTGATCCCGGTGATGAAGCACCTGCCGGGCTTCGTGCTCGTAGTGCTGGCGCTGGGCTTCTTCACCTCGGCCCGCGTCGCAGAGCAGGTGCGCGCGGGCATCCAGTCGCTCTCCAAGGGTCAGACCTATGCCGGCCTGGCCATGGGCCTGACCCTGCCGCAAACCTACTTCCACGTGCTGCTGCCGATGGCATTCCGCATCGTCATACCGCCGCTCACGTCAGAGGCGATGAACATCATCAAGAACTCGTCGGTCGCCTTCGCGGTCAGCGTCGCCGAGCTCACGATGTTCGCGATGCAGGCGCAGGAAGAGACCTCGCGCGGGGTGGAGGTCTACCTCGCGGTCACCGGCCTGTACATCGTGACGGCGATGACCATCAACCGCATCATGGCTTACGTGGAAAAGCGGGTGCGAGTGCCGGGCTACGTCGGCGGCGGGAACTGACATGGGCGCCCTCGACCTCTCGTTCTTCAACTGGGACCTCGTCACCAAGTTCCTGATCAAGGGGTTCCTCTTCTCGATCGAGCTCACCGTGGTGGCGATGATCGGCGGGATCCTGCTCGGCACGCTGCTCGCGCTGATGCGGCTATCGTCCCACAAGTGGCTGATCTACCCCGCGACGATCTACGTCAACACCATGCGCTCGATCCCGCTGGTGATGGTGATCCTCTGGTTCTTCCTGCTGATCCCGTTCGTCACCGGGCGGCCGTTGGGCGCGGAGTGGTCGGCGCTGATCACCTTCACCGCATTCGAGGCGGCTTATTACTCGGAGATCATGCGCGCCGGCATCCAGTCCGTTTCGCGAGGCCAGGTGTCGGCCGGCTATGCGATGGGGTTCACCTACAGCCAGAACATGAAGCTCATCGTGCTGCCGCAGGCCTTCCGCAACATGCTGCCGGTGCTGCTCACGCAGACGATCATCCTCTTCCAGGACACCTCGCTCGTGTATGCGGTCGGCGCCTACGATCTGCTGAAAGGGTTCGAAACGGCGGGCAAGAATTTCAACCGGCCGGTCGAGGCCTTCCTGCTCGCCGCCATCGTCTATTTCATCATCTGCTTCTCGCTCTCGAGCGTGGTGAAGAAGCTGCAAGCGAAAATCGCCATCGTCAGATAACTCGGAACAGGTGAACCTACGGTTCCCCCGTACCCCCTCCCTAACCTGAATCCTTCGGGACGACTTAAATGATTTCAATCAAAGACGTGAGCAAGTGGTACGGCAGCTTCCAGGTGCTGACCGACTGCACGACCGAAGTGAAGAAGGGCGAGGTGATCGTGGTCTGCGGCCCGTCCGGCTCCGGCAAGTCGACGCTCATCAAGTGCGTGAACGCGCTCGAGCCCTTCCAGAAAGGCGACATCGTCGTCGACGGCATCTCGGTCGGGGACCCGAAAACCGACCTGCCCAAGCTGCGCGCGCGGGTCGGCATGGTGTTCCAGAACTTCGAGCTGTTCCCGCACCTCACGGTCACCGAGAACCTCACGCTCGCGCAGGAGAAAGTGCTTGGCCGCAGCGCGGCCGAGGCGAAAGAGCGCGGCCTCAAGTACCTCGACCGCGTCGGCCTCATCGTGCAGAAAGACAAGTTTCCCGGCCAGCTCTCCGGCGGCCAGCAGCAGCGCGTCGCCATTGCGCGCGCACTGTCGATGGACCCGATCGCGATGCTCTTCGACGAGCCCACCTCGGCGCTCGACCCCGAGATGGTCAACGAGGTGCTCGACGTCATGGTGCAGCTCGCGCAGGAAGGCATGACCATGATGTGCGTCACGCACGAGATGGGCTTCGCGCGCAAGGTGGCGCACCGCGTGATCTTCATGGATGCCGGCAAGATCGTCGAGGACGCGCCAAAGGAAGACTTCTTCGGCAAGCCGCGCTCCGAGCGCGCGCAGCAATTCCTTTCGAAGATCCTCCAGCACTGAAGCGGCCGCTGTAGCGCTGCTCGTCGCGACGCGCAAGGTGTCGCCCTCGCGCCCGCCGACGAAGTCATGATCGTGCAGGCCTTAAGCGGCGGCTGATCAAGTTGCATACGCAGCAGCCGAAATCTTTCAAGGCCGAAGCTCAGCCCGGCCTTTTCAGCTCCGCCACATGAAACGGTTCCAGCCGGTCGATCGCTTCAACCGGCTGCGTGTTGCGGTCCCACTTGAAGAACCTGAGCACGATCTTGTCGCCGGTGAAATCGGCGATCGTGAAGCCGTGGTTCTCGATCGGCTTCACTTCCTCATCCACCTTTAGATGCAGCGAGGGCTGCGCGCCGATCTTGCGGATGCCCGAAGGCCACCCGGCCGGTCGCGTGCCCACCGGGCCGGTGAGCACGCTGACCACCGGGTTGGCCGAGAGGTCGAGGTTGCCCGTGCGCAGGATCTTGCCGATGCCGATCGCATGCAGGTCGCCGCTCACCGACAGTGCGGTGCGCCCCTTCATGGCCGACATCGCGCCCAGCAGCCGGTCGTGCTGCTTCAACCAGCCGTCCTGCCAGTAGGGCTTCTTCGCCTCGAGGGTCAGCTTGCCGTCCTTTGTGAGCACATCCGGGTACCACTCGCCCCACTTGCCCGCGGTCCAGCCGTGTGGGTTCGAAGGCGCGTTGACCACGTGCGCGACACCCGGCGCGGCCATGCGCGCCTTGAGCCAGTTCTCGGTCAGGTCGTCGACGAACACGGCGCTCGGGCCGGCCAGAGTCATCGTGCGGCGCACGGTGTAGAGCAGCATCTCGGCCAGGCGCCCATAGCGCAGCGTGCCGAAGCTCTCCGACACCGCTTGCGCTCGGCCGACGTGTGTCGAGCCCGCGAGCCCCGTGGGGCGTGTGGCGTCAGGCAGGAACTCCGGATACCAGAGCGACTGCGTAGCGCGCGCCATCTGCGTCATGAACGCATCCGGCGGAAAAGTGACGATCTCGTCGTAGGCGTCGTCGTTGTCGTAGTAGTCGTGGTCGTCCTGTATGAAGAACACCGGCGTCGAACGGAAATCGGTGCCGTACACCGGCGCGATCTGCGGTCCGGCGGCGCGCTTGAGTAGCGATTCATTGTCGGTGCCCAGCGCCGGGGCCGAGCGGTCGAACGTGCCGCCGATCAGCCCGACGGCCTTGGGCGAAAGACCCTGGCTCTTCGCCGTGAGCGGCGAGCGCAGGTCCCAGTAGACGTGGTCGCCGTTGGCCACCGCCGCGTCCGGCTTGAAGGAGAGGGCTCGGCGCAGGAGCCGGTTGCGCGTGGTGACCGGCAGGTAGGTGAGTTCCTCGTGGCCGCCGGCGCAGGTGAAGAGCAGCACGCGCAGCTTTTCCGGGTTCGCGTCGGGCGAGGGGAAGGTGGAGAGCGCCCACGGCGCGCACAGCGCCTTGCCGTCCCCGCCCGTGAGGCCGAGCGTGTACGCCCGCCCCGGATCGAGGCCGGTGGCATGGAACTGCCAGAACTCGCCGCGCGTGTCGGTCATGCGGCCGGGCACGGACTGGCTGCCGATCCGCAATGTCGGCGCCACCGCGAGCGACGTGGCGAACGAAGCTTTGACGAGGATCTGCGTCTCGCTGACGGTGGGCAGCAAGTGGCGTACCGCGCCGCTGTCCCAGATGCCGCCTGCCGGTTGGGGCGTTACCTGCGCGCGCAGCTCCGGAGGCAGCGCGGCGAGCAAGGGCGCGCCGGCGGAGGCACGCAGGAAATCGCGTCGGTTCATGGTGTTCTCCCAGTTCCACTTCGAGGTGTTCTCGACTCTGACCCCATTTATTCCACGCGGATGTTGAGCTCCTTCACCAGCCGCCCGTACTTTTCGTAGTCATCACGGATCAGCCTGGCGAAAGTTTCCGCAGTGCCGCCCACCGGCTCGAGTGCGGCCTGGAAATAGCGCTCGCGCAGTACCGGGTCGGCGAGCGCCTTGTTGATCTCGACGTTCAGACGTGAAACCACTTCGGGCGGCGTTCCGGTCGGCGCCACGACGCCGAGCCATTGCTCGATGACGAGCCCCTTGAAGCCGGCTTCCTCGTAAGTGGGCACGTCGGGCAGCGCGGCCGAGCGCGTGCGAGTGCTCTGCGCCAGCAGCTTGAGCTTGCCGGCCTTGTAGTGCGGGATCAGCGGCGAGGAACCCAGCGAGCCGAGCGGCACCTGGCCGGCGACGAGGTCGGTGATCGCCTGGCCGCCGCCTTTGTACGGCACATGGATGAGCTGCACGCCGGCGATCTTCGCGAACCATTCGCCCGCCATGTGCTGCTGCGAACCGGCGCCGGAAGTCGCGAAGCCGAGGCCCGGCTTCTGCTTCGCGATCGTCACCAGCTCTGCCACCGTCGACACACCCAGTGAAGGATGCGCGGCCAGCACGACCGGCTGGCGCGTGAGCTGCACCACTGGCACGAAATCCCTCGCTGTCTGGTAACCGAGCGTCCTGTAGGTGTGCGGGTTAGAGGTGATCGCATCCGTCGCCACCAGCAGCGTGTAGCCGTCCGGCGCGCTCTTGGCCACGAGCTCGGTGCCGATGTTGCCGCCTGCCCCCGAGCGGTTCTCGACCACCACCGACTGGCCGAACACCTGCGAGAGACGATCGGCCACCGGCCGGGTTGCGATGTCGGTCGAGCCGCCTGGCGGGAAAGGGACCACGACGCGAATCGTCCGCGCCGGCCATTGCGCGGAGGCCGCCTGCGCGGCAAGCAAGAGCACCAGCGAAAGCAAGATCTTCACGCGCAACTCCCAGTCAATGGCGGTGCGGGGATTCTAGCGGTCAACGTCAGCGCGGCGGCTCGATTTTGCGCAGGGTCTCCGGCGGGATCACGAAAGCGGGATAGCGCCGCCGGAATTCGGCAAGGCTCTCGTCCGCCTCCTTGTGGCGGCCTTGCATGCGCATCTCGGCAATGCGCTCGAGCCACGCGTCAGGCGATTGGACCGCCGACGCAAGGCTCGACTCGGCGGTGCTCTTGGCAAGGGGTGGCGGCGCGGCGTCCTGCGCTGCGGAAGGCGCAGCGCGCATCGCGGAGCGGGCCATCGAGCGCTCGGCGGCGGCTGGCGCAGGGGCCGGAGCAGAAGCGCTCCCCAAGGCCGCGGGCGAAGCGGGCGTCGCGGCGCGCGCGGCGGAATCGGCACGCGGATCAGGCACGAACGCACTCGGAGGTTGCGCTTGCGATGCCTGTGCGGCGGGTGCCTCCGCCCTGTTCGCTTGCGCAGCGCGCTCTTCCCGCGCCGGCCCCCGAGCCACCTCCTGCCGCGGAGCCGCTGGTTGCGGCTTGCGAGGCCGGACCTCGGGCGGCGCCTCCGCCGGCTTCGCAATGGAATCGGTCGCCTGTGGCGCAACCGGTGACGGCGCTGGCGTGGTTGGCACCGGCGCGGCAGGCTGCATTTGCGCATCCGGCTTCTCCTGGGCCACCCGCAGTGAAACCCCGACCGACAAGACGAGAACCGCCGCGAGCGCGACCGGCGCCCCCCACTTGCGGTTCGGCCGCTCTACGCTTCTCCGCGCAGCCTCGAGCACCGCGGCGTCGATCGCCGCAGGCGGCTCGTCACGCGGCAGGCCGCGATAGAGCGCGCCCAACGCTTCGTCCAGCGGCTTGTCGGGTTCAGCCATCGGCAAGGGCCTCGCGCAGCTTGGCGATCGCGTAGCGCAGGCGGCTCTTCGCCGTCTCCGGCTCGGTGCCGGTGGCGGCCGCGATCTCGGGGACGGTCAGCCCGCTTTCCTCGTGCAGCAGGAAGGCTTCGCGCTGGAGGACTGGCAGCGAGGCCAGCGCGGCGAGCAGCTGCCGGCCGGTCTCGTTCAGTTCGGCGCGGCGCTCCGGCTGCGTGGCATGCGGCGCCAGCGGCTCGATGGCCGCCTCTTCGTCCAGCGAAACCAACTCCAGGCCGCGCCGCCGCCAGTGGTCGATCATGCGGTTGTGCGCGATCGTGTACAGGAAGGTCGAGAATTTCGCCTGCGGCTCATAGCGCGCGCGGGCATCGATCAGCTTCATCCACACCTCCTGGAACAGTTCCTCCGCCGCGCCGCGATCCTTGATCGAGCGCACCATGAACCGGAACAGGCCGCCCTTGTGCCGCGCGTACAGCGACGCAAAGGCCTGCGCGTCGCCGCCGCGGTACGCGAGCATCAACTGTTCATCGGACACCTGGGGATCGGCCGGCGGCATGCATCCTGAGTTTACGGCTACTGGTGCGGGTAAGGCACCCAGCGCGCCTGCGGGTCCGGCACGAACCCGGGGAAGGGGCGTGGCGACGGCTGCGGAGTGGCTTCACGAATGATCCCGCGGGCCACCAGGTTGCGGTAGCTGTCGTAATAGATGGCCACGGTCTCGGCCGGGTTCGGCGTTGCGCGCTCGAAGCTCGTGTAGTTCACATGCGACGTCTCGATGCGGCCGTGCCCGGTGCCGATGCGGTCCTCGGCCTGCTTGGCCAGGGACGACCCCAGGCCAGAGTTGTCAGCGCGCGCTGCGCTTTGAGCCGCCGCCCGTGCAGGGGCTTCGCTCCGGGCAGCCGGCCCGTTGAAGGGCTGGGGGCGGCTTTCGGCGTAAGGGGAGGCCGGCGGCGCAATGCTGACCGGCGGGTCGACCGGCTTCTTGCGGAACAGCGCCACCCCGATCACGCCGACGTCGTCCGGGCGGCCTGTGCGCGCGGCATAGGAGTCCGGCAGCTGGGTGAAGTAGAAGGCGGCCGTTTGCGCCGTGTTCTTGCGCCAGCCCGCGATGTCGAAAGCACGGTACGGTGCAAGCACATACCCGGTCTGGTCCGGCCGCGCGGTCTCGCCCGAAACGATGTTGACCCCGTCGACCGACATCACCGCCATGACCGCCTCGCCGCGATTGCGGATCGAGATCTGGTATTCGTTGCCGGGCTTGCCGACTACCCAAGCCTTTCCGTCGTGCCAGTAGACCTGCAGCCGGCGGTTGTCGGTGCGGTCGTGGATCGTGACGTCGGCCAGCCGGCCGACCGCCATGCATTGCGTCGAGATTGCGAGCGCGAGCGCTGCGCCGAGCATCGTGATGCTTTTCACGTTCAATCCTCCTTCGAGTTGATGAGTGGCCTTACAAGGGATTGAACGTAGCCGCAGGCGAAACGGGTTAAACTGCGCGCCTGTTTCTTGCTTGACCAGTGCATCGCCTCACCTGAATCGACGAAATGACCACCAAAACCATTCCAATCAAGAGCGCCACGCCGAAGAACAAGTACGACTGCCTCAAGTGCCCCGGATACTGCTGCAGCTATCCGCTGATCGAAGTCACCCAGCGCGACATCGCGCGCGTGGCCAAGCATTTCGACGTGTCGGTGGAAAAGGCCAAGAAGAAGTTCTTTCGCTACGACCGCAGCGAGAAGAGCTGGGTGCTGCGCCAGCAGCAGGACGAGCATTTCAAGAAGATCTGCCGCTTTTTCGACACCGAAGAGCGCCGCTGCACGATCTACATGGCGCGGCCGGGCGTCTGCCGCGACTATCCGGGCGAGCCGACCTGTGGCTACTACGATTTCCTGAAATTCGAGCGCGAGCACCAGGGCGACGAAGAGTTCGTCGCGACGACTTAGCCGCGTCGCGGCTAAGTCGTCTAAAGCCGCAGGATCGGAACAGGGGAAACTGGCGGTTCCCCCCGACCCCCATACAAAAAGCGAGCACATATTTAGAGCAGTTTCGAGGAGCGCTGACACGGTGGTCGTAGGCGTGGTGGCGTAGGGGGCGAGGCGGCGT